>CASDQU010000001.1 GCA_949282835.1 uncultured Bacillota bacterium
GAACTTTTGAAGTGAAGAAAAGAGCAGCTAGAGTTGGGATTAATCCTATGACAAAAGAAAAGGTTAAAATCGCAGCTTGCAAAGTGCCAAGTTTTAAATTTGGAAGCAGCTTCAAAGACGGATTAAATAAATAAGAAAAAAATAAAGCTCTCACTTGATGGTGAGAGCTTTATTTACCTATCAAAAAAATTAAACTTAATATGGCCTTTGCTATATCCACAAAGCGGGCAGTTTATCCAGCCCTCTTTTAAATTGTCGCTAAATCCACAATTACTACATATAAAATCCATTTTTTTATCAAATTTATATAATGAATGATTATCAAATGCTTCACTTAGTTTTTTTAGCATATTGGTATTGGTTTGGATGACTTGTGAAAGTTTTTGAAGTTTTAATGCTATCTCTTTAAAATTTTCATCTTGTGCCAGTTTTTCAAAATGAGGAAGCAAATTCCCGCCCTCATATTCTTCTATTTGATAGCAGTCAAAAAGGGTGGAGCTAAGCAGTTGCTTTTCAAAGGGATAGCCTGACTCAATATTCACTTTATCCTTTCTTTTTTTAGAATTTTCAAGCATAAGTTTATAAATAATTTTGGCATGAGCCATTTTTTGAGCAGAAAGAGATAAAAGCAGCTCTTTTAGATAATAAAATCCCTCTTTTTCAGCATTTGTTGCAACAAAGTTATATCTTGCACTGTCTTGGCAAAAAATGGCAAAGAGTCGTGCTAAATTTTGTTTAGTTTTACTCTCGTTAAATTCCATAATCCCTCCTTTTTTATTATTCTCATTAAAAAAGATATTAAACATTTGATTTTTTATTTTAAAAATTGTAAAATATTACAAATGAGGAGGGCAAATTGAAAAAATCAAAATTAGAACAAGAAAAAATTAAGAGATATCATTATGCAATCATTGGCTTTGGTGAATTTAAAAATATAATCAAAAAACTTGATGAATATTTAAAATTTTATCGTCTTGAAAATCAAGGAAAGACTAAGGCAAGAGAAATTATATATGATGTACCTAACAATATGCTCTCAGATTCTGGCATTGTACTTTCAAAACTATATGAAGATGGTAAGGTTATGTTTAATGTGCGCAAACTTAGCACTCTTCCAGGTCAATTAAAAAGACCAAGTAAAAAATTTATTCTTGGCGAACTTGAAGTTGACCAAGAACCTCGTGATTTTTCTTTAAGTATAGCTTCTGCGATTGAAAATTCTTTTAATAGTACTTTTACAGTAGACCTTGACGCTTTTGTTAAACAAACTATAGCTAAAATTGAAATAATTGTTGAAGCGACCAAATACAAACTCATCAGCGGAACAGGGTATAGAGCATCAATTCTATTTGAAAATGTATTATATAGAGATATTAAGACAAATAAAAAGGTGGCACAACAGGGAGTAACTTTGCAGCTTCCACTTGGAGAAGAGAATGAAAAATGCAATCAAGAACTTCTAAACATTATAGATAGAAAGATTGAAGAGCTTGCACCTTCTAATCTTTCAAGATTTGAAATAGCAAAAAAACTTCTTTATCCTAAAGTAGAAGAGAGCGATACAAATAGTGAAGAGTAAAAATTTTAAGGGCATCACGATGATGCCTCAGACTGTTGAAAAACGGCGCGACCGAAAATTTTTTGAATTTTTCTTGCGGTGTTTTCGTCAAAGGCTACGCTTATGTCAAGTTGTTAAAAACAACTTAGACTTTAACGCTCGCCTTTTCCTCTCCCCATAAATGCCAAAGCATTTACGGGGTGTCCCCAAATAAAACACCTAAAACAGTCATTTAGGAATACTAAACTCCTGCTTTTAGGCATTTTTCTCCCCTTGCATCGCTTGTTTTTGAACAGTCTGATTTATTTATCTACAAGCCGAGAGTATAGATTTAGTAATAAAAAAAGCGTTTAAAACGCTTAATTTTCAATAAATTTTAAGAAATCTCCAATCGTTTTGAAGTCGTAGAAAACTGAAGCATATCTAATATATGCAACATCATCAATATTTTTAAGAAAGTCAAGTGCCATTTTACCAAGCTCATTTGATGACAGCTCTTGCAAAAAGCGATTTTGTATGTTTTTTTCAATCTCTTTTACCATTTTTTCGATATCATCTTCACTTACAGGACGCTTTGCCAAAGCTGATTTTAAACTTTTAGCAAATTTGTCATGATTATAGGACTGTTTTGAACC
>CASDQU010000002.1 GCA_949282835.1 uncultured Bacillota bacterium
GTTTAGTTAGCCTAAATGACTGTTTTTAGGTGTTTTATTTGAATGCTTTGGCATTTATGGGGAGAGGAAAAGGCGAGCGTTAAAGTCTAAGTTGTTTTTAACAACTTGACATAAGCGTAGCCTTTGACGAAAACACAGCAAGAAAAATTCTTTGAATTTTTCGGTCGCGCCGTTTTTCAACAGTCTAAAATATAGGCAAATGCCTATATTTTATTTCTTCTCCTTTTTAAAACACAAAAACCAATCAAGACAATACATATTAGGGTCTTTGCTCTCAACCCTCTCTTTAGCCGTGCCGCAAGAGCCTGCAGTTGGAATTATAACATCATCGCCAGGTCTCCAATCGGCAGGAGTTGCAACATTATCTTTGTCAGCCTTTTGCAATGCTAATATAATTCTCTTTATCTCATCAAAATTTCTTCCTGTTGAGAGTGGATAATAAAGGATTGTCCTAATTTTACCTTCAGGGTCAATTACAAAGACAGCTCTTACCGCTTGAGTTGTGGATTGACCAGGCTGTATCATGCCATATTTATTTGCTATTTCCATTTTTATATCCTCAATCAGAGGAAATTTAACTTCAATATGCTTTTTATCCTTCCATTCAAGCTCTTGAATTTTTCGAAGCCATGCAATATGAGAGTAGAGCGAGTCTACACTTAATCCTACAAGTTGTGTGTTTATCGCCTCAAATTCTTCCATCATTGCCCCAAATGTCATAAATTCAGTGGTACAAACAGGCGTAAAATCTGCCGGGTGAGAAAATAGTATTATCCATTTTCCTTTATAGTCGCTAGGAAAATTAATCTCCCCTTGCGTTGTAACCGCTTTAAAACTTGGCGCATAGTCCCCTATAAGCGGCATTCTTGTCTCTTCCATAAAATCCTCCTTTGTTAGAAATAATATATCAAAAATTATTAAAACTGTCAAAAAAAAATTCTATTTAAACAAATGTCAGCTTAAAATTTTTAATTATTATCTAATTATTGTGTCTATAACTTTAAATATATGCTATAATATCTTTATGAAACTTAAGCGCGAAAGTAAAATCAAGCTAATTAAAACTTTGATTATAATAATCATACTGGCGGCTATTATCCTTGCCATATATTTGCCATTATCTCTTACTGGTACGCTTGCCAAAATTGACTCTGCTGAAAAACTACAAGAGATAATTCAGTCGGGCGGGGCTTATAGTTATTTGATATTTGTGTTGATTCAATTTTTACAAACCACCTTTATTCCTTTGCCTGCTGCCGTGACTACAGTGGCGGGAGTGCTTGCCTTTGAAAATATTTGGATTGTTTTTGCTCTTAGTTTGACTGCCGTACTGCTTGGAAGTATCTTTGCATATTTTTTGGGTTATAAAATAGGCAGAAGATTGGTGTTTTGGGTGGTCGGCAAAAAAGATGCAATCAAATGGGAAATAAAACTTAAACGCGGCAAATATGTTTACTTCCTTATGATGCTATTTCCTTTCTTTCCTGATGACATTCTCTGTTTGGTGGCGGGTTGTATTGGCATGAGCTTTCGATTTTTCTTAATAACAAATATAATCACAAGGCCTATAGTAATACTTCTCACCTGCCTTTTTGGAAGCGGCTCAATCATTCCTTTCAGTGGCTGGGGTATTCCTGTTTGGATTGTACTTATATTGCTTGGAATTTTGGCTTTCTATTGTAGCTATAAATATCAAAAGCAAATTGAAAACTTTATCTATACTTGCGCATCTCGCCTCACCGGCAAAAAAGTAGTACAAAAGCAGTCTCTGCCTAAAACAATGATTTTGGCACAAAACAATATAACAAACAAAAATCTACTTTCAAAAAATAAGAAGCTTGAACAGAAGATAAAACAAGTAAACTTAATGTATTCTATTAATCAGTCAGAAATAAAAATTAAAAATAAAAATATTTCAAAAAAAGGGTTGAATAATATTGATAAAAATATGCAAAACAATGAAAATAAATAAAAATTAGTATTATTTTTTAAAAAATAATTTATAAATATTAAATAATTATTTATTTTTGTATTTTTTAAATTATTTGTCTGTTTTATTTTATTTGTTTTTATTGTTTGTTTTTATTTATTTATTTTATATTTTTAAATATTTATTAATAAAAAGCGGGAATTCCGCTTTAGCTTGTAGATAAATAAATCAGACTGTTCAAAAACAAGCGAGGCAAGGCTCGAAAAATGCCTAAAAGCAGGAGTTTAGTTCTCCTAAATGACTGTTTTTAGGCTTTTTTCAGTAAACATAGCAAGAAAAATTCAAAGAATTTTTCGGTCGCGCCCTTTTTCAACAGTCTGAGTCTGCTTTTAAAGCAGATTTTTTTATATATACTACATTCAATTCAAGATATATTTCTTGAGCGGGAATATAGAAGATAATTTGGCAATCTTTTGTAGAGTATAACTCAAAATATAGAAATTCTTTATTAAGCAATGATGAGTTTGTAGAAAAGTAGTAGAATTCTTCTACTAGTTTTCCGTTATAATCCAATATATCGGCGCTAAAACGGCAAAAGTTTTCAGTTTGATAAAGAGTATTATTTTCATAATAGCAATTTTGCGATGGAGTGATTTTTAATGTAAATGAATTAGCGCTTATTTCTACAACTATATCAGCAATAGTGGAAACATCATCGAGGGAGGCGGTAATTTTAATATTGGTTTTGCCAACATCTAAGGCTGATAGATTTTTCCCATTAATTGAAACGATATTTGGATTTTCGATATCAAAAGTTACCACAGCCTTGTCAGAGCTGACATGGTAGAAGTTGGTGACAGTTTGTCCAACTTTCAAAGAAAGATTATCTGCTTTTAGAGTTAATCGCTCTAATACTTTTTCATTTTTATTAAAAGTAAAAAAGATAAGCAAAAGCGTTAAACTTATTGCTATCATGACCAAACTAATTATAATTGTTGACAATCTTTTAGTCACACAAGAATAATATCAAAATTTGTCGAAAACTCAAAATTATTTTATTGAAATCTTAAATTAATAACTTGGATTTCTAGATAAAATTAAAGTTATATTTTGCTTGATTTTTTATTGTTTATTATATATAATTAATTAATGTGAAAAGTGCCTTTGATTTCTTTGTCATTTTTCTTTATAGCTACCTTGGGGGTATTTTAATGGATGAAAATAAAGAGTCAATTAAAGATGAAAATGCTGTCCTTGCCACAGAACAGATGTCTTTTGTTGACGATAAATATAGATTTAAACTAGACAATTTTGAAGGGCCACTTGACTTACTTTTGCACTTAATTAAAGGCTCAAAGCTTGATATTATGACTGTTAAACTTGCCGATATTACAGAGCAATATCTTGAATATATGCAAGATTTAGACAGTATTGATATGGATAGGGCTAGCGAATTTATCACAGTGGCAGCGACATTAATTGAAATTAAATCAAAACATCTTTTGCCTGTAGAAACAAGCGAAGAGGAAGAAGAGGAGGACAGTGAGGCACTCTTACTTGCTCGTCTTAAAGAATATGAACTTTTTAAAGAAACAGGAGCAAGATTACGAGAAATTGAAGATATTAACAAGCTATATCGCGCACCAGGCAAAGAGACAGAAAAAGTTAAGATTATTATGAAAGATATGGTGTTAGATAAACTTTTAGATGCTTTTGCATCTCTTCTTGCAAGGCAACAAGCACGCGGCAAGGAGGTTGAGCAGCCAAAGAAAATCGTTAAAGATAGATTTACTGTTGCCGAAAAAATTGTATCAATTAGAAGCTATGCAAGAGAGCATCGAAGATTTCCTTTTGAAGAACTCTTTTCAAGCGATATGACAAAAAGTGAAATGATAAATGTTTTTTTAGCGCTACTAGAACTTTTAAAACTGCAAACAGTTAGAGTAGAACAACTTGGTATTTTTAAACAAATTAATATTATATCAACAGAGGTGGAACAATGAGCACAATAGACACTATTTTAAATCTTAAGGAAATTGTCTTATCAATATTATTTGTGGCAGGTGATGGTATTGAAAAATCTTTTATTGTGGAAAAATTACAGATAAGCAGCAAAGAACTTGATAAAGCAATAGAAGAGTTAAAGAAAGAATATTCAGGCGAAAAGGGTATACATATTATTGAATATAAAAATAAAGTTCAGCTAGCGTCAAATCCTAATTATGCAAATTATATTTCAGATGTATTAAATCCTGTACGCGAAAAATCTTTGACTAGAGCAGCTCTTGAGACGCTTGCTATTATTGCGTATAAACAACCTATTACCAAGCTTGAAATTGAAGATATTAGAAGGGTAAACAGCGATTATGCAGTGCAAATTTTAATTGACCAAAATATGATTGAGGTTGTTGGGCGTAAAGATGCAGTCGGGAAACCTCTTCTTTTTGGTACAACTGAAGAATTTTTAAAACGATTTAACATAAAAGATGTTTCATCTTTGCCAGACTATGAAAATCTACTTGAGCGAATTAAAACTTTTAGAGCGGAAGATGATGCCGAAATTGAAAATCATGATGGTTTATTTAAAAATGTTGATGATATTGAATTTAATGAGGAGCTTCCAGATTTCTTAAAAGGTGAACAGGTAAGCAAGGTTGAGGCTTCTGATAGCGATATAGCATAAGATAATTTTTAGTATATAAAAGTTTAACTAAACATATATTTACTTTATGAATAAGAAGCTTATTACAAGTGGTGAAAGATATCTGCCAAATAAAGTGCGAGTTAAAATTAGCAGAATAGTTTTTTGTAAAATTATTTTTATTTTCTTGTGTATAAGTGAAATAGTTTTGGGTGTTTTATGGGCGCTAGGATGCTAACGAAATTCAAAAAGATAAACTTAAAAAAAATTCCCATTCATCCTTCCTTTTTGCTTCTTTTTTTATGGTTTGTCTTTTTTAAAAACATTCTTTCATTTATAATATTTTTTTTAGTTGTTTGTGCTCATGAATTAGGTCATTATTTTGTTGCTAGAAAATTAGGCTACAGGCTAAATTCATTTTATATTGCTCCATATGGCGTAAATTTAAATTATAAAGAAAAAATCTTTAGTTATAAAGATGAAATTTTGATTGCGCTTGCAGGGCCTATTGTAAACATATTTTTATCAATTCTATGTGTGGCGCTTTGGTGGATATTTCCGCAGCTTTATCATAATTTTCATGAGTTTGTCTTTGAGTCTATGATACTTGCGTTAGTAAATTTGTTACCTTGTTATCCTCTTGATGGAGGAAGAATTTTTGTAGGCATACTTTCCAATAATATGCCAAGAAAAAAAGCTATAAAGATAGTTTATAGCTTAAATTATATTTTTTCTTGTATATTATTTTTGCTTTTTATTGTAACGGCATTTATCAATTTTAATCCAACTCTTTGTCTATGCGCCTCATTTTTACTACTTGGAGTTATTGACTCAAAATTCGAATCAAAATATCAGCCAAGTATTTTATTAAAAAAAGATGTTAAAAATTTTACCAGACCATATTTTGTAGTTGTAGATGTAAATACGCCGCTAAACATCTTGTTAAAGCATATAGAAGCAAATAGACTTACTATATTTGTAGTCAGCTATGATAATAAGACCTTATTTATCGATGAAAAACAAGTCAAAGAGTATTTGCTTAATTATCAATATTCAACTCTTCTTAAAGATTGTATCAAACAAGAAAAGGGATAAGATTTTCGATATTTTGTCGTTCAAAGGATTTTAAGTTATTTAAAATTTCATCTAATTCTTTAGAAAGATTTTCATGATCCTTTTGATCTTTAATACAAGTTAAATAGCCCATAAATGAACCAATTAACATAAGTTCTGCGATATGTCGCGTGGTTTTATCTGTCATAGTAGACATATTTATTGAGCTCCAAAGCCTTGCTTTTTCAAACCAATTATTGTCTTTAATACCTTCAATTTTTTCGGCTTTAGCAAACAGTTCACATTCTTTTTCAAGAGCTAGATATTTATCTTCTTCATTAGCTAGCTCTTTTTTTAATTTGTCATCTTTAACTTTAGGTAAAATATCTTCAATAGACTGAATTGCCGTTCGAATATTTTGATAAATTGCATTTAAATATTCTGTAATAAGTTCGTTATTTTCCATTTTTCCTCCTTGATAATATATTTTTTGTTAAATTATCAAATTTATTCTTTTAAAAAAGATAATGTATACAAATATTTAGATTGCAAAAAATACAAATATGAGAAAGTCGACAAAAATCATACTGATTTTATTTGTTTTGGTATTGATAACTGCCATTATACTTGGAAAAGATGTATTCAAAAGTTTCCTTACTTTGGAAGATGGCGGCATTGCTTTTAATCCAACAGCCAAATCAATTAGCGGGTTGGTAATGATAGGGCTATCATTTATTTTAGCCATCTTTTTGTATGGTAGATTTTTATTGTCTTTGCCTTTTGATAAAGTGATATTTTTTTCTTCATTGCCTATAATCTTAGTTTATGGTTTTATGCTTTTTCTTTTGGCTTATTTATCTAATCTTGACAATCCATATGCAAACACTATCAAAGAAATATTGAACATAACAAATGGCTCTGACTACAATACTATTTTATGGGCTATTCTTTTAAGTATAGTTTTTGTTATGTTATTATTTTTCAATTTTATATTGATTTGTAAGCCTATGAATAAAATAGAGCATATTGTATCAAGACTAGGGGACGGTAAAGTTAAAGAAGATAAATTAAAGGTGGGTGGCGGAAAACAATTTAAAAGCATTGAACATTCTCTTAATAAAATTAATAACAATTACAAAATAAATGATAATAGTCTATCAAATTTGAGTTATAATGATAGAAAATCATTGCCTCGCCAAATTTATAGATTTTTAGGCCGTGAGGGAATAGAAATTCTTGAACGCGAAAAACAGGTAGAGAAAAGTAGCGTTGTTGCAGTAATAAAATTATTTGACAACTCTTTAAATTCAAATAGCCTTAAAGATCGATTCAAAATCATGAATGCGTATATGAATAGTATTGCGCCTATCGTAAAAAGAAGTGGAGGATTTATAGATAAATTTATTGGAGAGGCAATCGTGGCAGTATTTCCTAAAGCTGATAGCGCTCTTGACTGTAGTAGAAATAT
>CASDQU010000003.1 GCA_949282835.1 uncultured Bacillota bacterium
AAATCCACCTTTCCAAGCTCTGAGGTCTGCCAAATTACATTATGCCTTGCAAATATATCTCTAATTTTTCCAACTGTTTCTGCAGAAGCATCACTTGAGCCGCTCTTGCCAGCAGAGCCTGTGTATTTCTCCATTGATACCCCGCAAGAGAGCATAGCAGAGTTGTTTTTCTCAAACACATCGGCAAAATTAGGGTCAAAAGCAGAGGTTACATCGGCAGAAATACACATTGATTTTTGTCGCACCTTTCTTACATTTTTTCCAAGCGAAAGACAGATATCATTTAAGACATCTTCAAAGAACATACTCTTTATGCCTGTATTGCCTTCACTGCCAATCTCCTCTTTGTCAACAAGTATGCACATTGCAGTGTTTAGGCTATCTGTATTAAGTAACCCTTTATAGGCAGCATATGCACAAACTCTATCATCTTGACCATAGCCACCAATAAGCGCTCTATCTAAGCCTACATCTTTTGCCTTAAAAGCAGGCACAACACTTAATTCGCTGCTGATAAAATCTTCTTCCACCATGCCATAGTCTTTATTTAAAATTTTTAAAATATTTGCTTTAATTTTATCCCTTTCATCTTTATTATTCAAAGGCAAGCCACCTACCACAATGTTAAGCTGCTCTCCACTTATAACCTCTCTTGCATTGAGCGCTAATTGCTTTTGGCTAAGATGAGGCAAAAGGTCGTTTATATAAAAGACAGGGTCGTCCTCTTTTTCTCCTATTGAAATTTTTAATTTTTTGCCATTTTTTAGTACTACCACGCCATGTAAAGCTAGTGGCATTGCCGTCCACTGATACTTTTTTATGCCACCATAATAGTGAGTTTTTAAAAAACAAAATCCATCACTTTCAAAGAGGGGTATTTGTTTCAAGTCAAGTCTCGGACAGTCAATATGGCTTGCCACCATTCTAATACCATCTTTTTCAATGTCATTTGAGCCTATTTTAAATAAAACAACTCCTTTATCTCGATTTGTAATATATTTTTTGTCGCCTGCCTTTAATTTGTCTCCAAATTTATATTCGCTGTAACCTTTTTGTTTTGCTTCACTGATAATGAAATCATTTGCTTCGCGCTCAGTTTTGCAATTATTGATAAAATTCTTATAGCCCTCTGCAAAATCAAAAATTTGTTTTTTCTCTTTTGCACTGGCAACTTCATAATAGTTCTTTTTTAAATATTTGTAATCGGTTGCAACTTTTTTATTTGTGCCAATATTCTCCATTTCTCCTCCATACAACTTATTATTTGGCATATTTATTTAAATAAACTTGTTTTTTATAAAAATTTCAAGTTTATTTTACTTTTCTATAGTGCTAATTATTTGCAAAAATGCTCCGAGGTCAAGACAAGCTCCGCCAACTAAAAATCCATTAGAGTATTTCAAATTTTTAAATTTGCTTATATTTTTAGTATTTACACTGCCGCCATAGACAATTTCAATATTTTCACTGGCTTTTTGAGAAAAATCTTCTTTAATCACATTGCGAATAGTTTTGCAAGCCTTGTCGATTTCTGCAGCCGTTGGCGTAATGCCTGTGCCGATAGCCCAAATAGGCTCATAGGCAATAGTGATATTTTCAAGCTCATTTTCATAAAGTCCCTTCAAAGCTGCCTCCAACTGCTCTGTTAAAACATCAAAAGTTTTGAGAGTGTTATAATCAGCCAAACTTTCTCCAACGCACAATATCACACTTAATCCATTTTTTAAGGCAATTTTAATCTTGTGATTGATAGACTTATTATCTTCTTTAAACTTTTTGCGTCTTTCGCTATGCCCTATGATAACATAATTTACACCAGCATCTTTAAGCATTGCTCCATTAATTTCGCCGGTGTTTTTTCCTTCCTCTTCATCACAAATATTTTGTGCACCTAAAGATATCTTTCTTTTATCAAGCAAAAATTTAGCGATTGCAAGTGAGGTATAGGGAAAAGATAGGCAAAGCTTCACCTTGTCGCTATCAGCATACCTTGCCAGCAGCTGAATAAGATACTCCTTTGTCATAGATGGAGTAAAATTCATTTTAAAGTTTGCAATTATTTTTTTCATAAAATCTTCTCCTGAATTACATCAATAGCAGGCAAAGAGCCTTCTTCCAAAAATTTCATGGTAGCACCGCCACCAGTTGAAATATAATTCATTTTTTTGCCAAGTCCAAAGCTGTTAATTGCAGCCACAGTATCTCCGCCACCAACAAGAGAATAGCCTTTGGCATTTGCGATAGCCTTTGCAATCTTTAAAGTGCCATTTTTAAATCTTCCGTCCTCATATAGTCCCATAGGTCCATTCCAAAAGATTTGTCCTGCTTGTTGTATTGCTTGACTATATAACTTAATAGTTTTAGGTCCAATATCAAAACCTTTCATATCACCTGTCATGCGGCTGGTAACCAAACATCTTTTTGCCCTGTCACTATCTCTTACACAAACATGGTCAATAGGAAGTAATATCTTTTTACCTTCGCTTTCTGCTCTTGCTAAAATTTGCTCAGCCGTTTGAATGCTATTTTTTTGTACTATAGAAGTGCCAACGCTCTCTCCTTTTGCGGCAAGAAAGGTATACGCCATAGCTCCGCCAATTATAATAGTGTCAGCCTTGTCTACAAATCTATTTAAAATATCAATTTTAGTTTCCACTTTTGCGCCGCCCAGCACTGCCACAAAAGGCTTTTTAGGCTCTTCCATAAAAGAGGATAGCGCGTTTATCTCTTTTTCCATTAAAATGCCTATTGCATTAGGCAAAAGTCTAGCCACTCCATAATTACTTGCATTTTCTCTATGCGCCACACCAAAAGCATCATTTACAAAAATTTGTCCTAAAGCTGCAATCTCTTTGGCAAAATTCATGTCGCACTCGCTCTCGCCTTGATAAAATCTTACATTTTCAAGGAGCATAACATCGCCATCTTTCATGGCATCAATTCTATTTTTAACTTCTTGACCAATAACACTATTACAAAAGGTCACATTTGCCTTTATCTTATTCATGAGAAGTACAGCGATTGGCCAAAGCGATTTTCTAATATCATAACCTTTAGGTCTATCTAAGTGTGATAAAACAACCACCTTTGCACCCTGTCCGCTCAAATAATTCAAAGTTGGCAGTGCGTTAATTATTCTGGTTGCATCAAGTATCCGCCCTGTTTCGTCAATAGGGACATTAAAGTCCACCCTACAAAGCACCACTTTTCCTTTCAATTCTGCCAAATCTTTTATAGTTCTTTTCACAATAATCCCTCCATATAAATTTTACAACAATTTTTGTAAAACTCAAAATTATTTACAAAACAATTCTTCAATTATCTTTAAACTATCGTCTATAGATGGACTTGTGGCAATTTGTGCTCTCATTTTCGCTGCATTTTGAAAACTATTTGTATACCAAAGAAAATGCTTGCGAAGATATAGCGTCAGCCAATTTTCATCATAATAGCGTCTAAGTATCTCCACATGAGTTTTAATCGCCTCAAATTTTTCTGCGGCAGAAATATCTTTTATCTTTCCAAGTAGCTCACCAAAAATCCATGGCTTTCCTTGCGATGCTCTACCTATCATTACAGCATCAACCTTGGTAGATAACATATCTTGATAACTTTTTTGGTCGCCTACATCTCCATTGCCGATAACGGGTATTTTTAGCCCTGCCTTAAGCCTAGCAATAGCCTCAAGGTCGACATGTCCGCTGTAGCCTTGAATAGCCCTTCTTCCATGCAGTGTAACAAAACTCGCCCCGCTCTCTTGACACATTCTACCAAACTCCAAACTGATATCTTTATCATAGCCTAATCTAAACTTAACTGAAATTGGCTTTGAAGAAGCTTTGACTATACTTGAAATTATCTTGCTAGCCTTTACAATATCTTTCATAAGAGCACTGCCCTCTCCATTTTTAACAATCTTAGGTGCTGGACAACCCATATTGATATCAATAATATCATAGCCTTGAAGAAGTGGACTTGATAGAGCCTTAACCATAATATCTTCCTCATGCCCAAAAATTTGACCTATTTTTATTTTTTCTTCTTTAGTTGCCTGCGTCATAAACTGCGTCTTTTTAGGATTGTTAAGCATGGCTCTACAAGAGAGCATTTCGCTAAAGGTGGCGCTTGCTCCAAATTTAGAACAAAGATATCTAAAGCCCACATCGCTAACCCCTGCCATAGGCGCTAAAACCAAGTTATCAGCAAAATCAAAATTTTCTATTTTCATATTGATATTTTATCAATTTATTAGATAAATTGCAAATTATTGTTGTCTTTTCATCTTGAGTTTATCAAATAATTGTCTGCCATATTGAGCGACAAGAGGAGCTGAGCAAAGTCCATATACAAGGCAGCCAACTATCACCGATAAAACTAAAGACAAGATGCCGCTTACCGCCTCTTGCAAAAACCCAAGAGCTAGATACATTATTATAGATGAAATAATTGGCAAGATAAACTCATAAAAGCTAATTTTAACAATCTTTCCAAGCTTGATAAGAGCGCATATGCAAACAATAGAACTATGCACAATACTCGCCAGTGGCAGAGCAAAAATATTTATACTAGGCAAAGGCGCTAAAATGATAGTCATCAAAATTTTAAAAAGTCCGCCTATGGCATTGAAAGTTAGACAATAGTAAAAAAATCCCTTGCCTTGAAGCACAGATAAAAGAAATTGCATAATTGCAGTTAGCAAAATAGATATGCCGCTAAATAAAGTAAGTTGCACTGCAATTTGTAGATGATTTTCCATAGCTTTAGGATATATAATAGGATATAGACTGCCAGCTATTGATATTATGCCAAAGACAAGAGGCGCAAGCAAAAACCACATTACAGAAAAACAGTTGCCTATAATCTGTCTTTGACCCTCTTCATCATTTTGAGAAGAGAGAAAGGACACCTTTGGCAACAAGGCAAGAGCAACCGACATAGAGATTATAAGAGGAAAATTTAAAATAGCGCCAACAACTCCAGTTTGTATGCCATAGAGCATAATACCTTCCTGTGAAGAAAGCCCTGCTCTTGTCAACAATGAAATTATGATAAGCGCCTCTATTGCCTGAGTGAGAGGCAATATGGTGCTAGAAATTGTGAGCGGCGTTACCGCGGAAAAGAATTCTTTGTTATAATAATTCCTTTTTGGCGTAAGTTTAATTTTTTTAATTACAATTATCGCTAAATATACAAAAGCAAAAAGCTCTGAAATTACAATGCCTAAAAAAGCACCAAATACCCCTTGAGAAGGGCTATTTTTGCCCAAGATATATGCAAAAATAAGTCCAAAAATAAATTTTGTTATTTGTTCTAAAATTTGACTGACCGCAGTTGGCGTCATATTCTCATAACCTTGAATGACACCTCTAAAAATGCCTATCATACCTGCCAGTGGCAAAAGCAAGATAAAAAGCATATAATTGATAGCCCCATCAATATTACCCTGCAGCGAAGCTATCTGCTTAGAAAAAAGAAAAAATATAGCACCTATAACAAAACTTAAACCCATTCCAAATAAGATGGCTGTCTTGAAAAAACCGTTGATTTTTGATAAATCTCCTTTGGCGCGCGCACTTGAAACAAGTTTTGATAAGCCGCTACTAACTCCACCAGAAACAATGACTATAGATAAAGAATATAGCGACATTATCATTTGAAATAGCCCTATCCCCTCTAAATTAATAATATTTGTAAGTGGAAGTCTAAAAAGTGCGCCAAAAAGTTTGCACACCAGCCCACTTACAATCAATATAAAAGCTCCTTTGCCAACCGAAGATTCCATAGAAGTATAGTGTGAAAAATCAAAAAAAGTATACAAAATTTGCGTTTTGCTATTTACAAATAAGAAAAACTGTGTTATTATAATAAGCGTAAGAATATAAATTTGGATGAAAGGAGAAAAAATATGGGAAACAACAAATATATTGTCGATGACAGCAAAATGAATCCAAAAGCACGCAAAAATGAAAAAGTAAGAAACTATAAAACATTAATGATTTTAAACAAATTACTTACAGATCCTAAGAGCATCTCTGCCAAACAAAAAGATTGGCTTGTTAACAAAGAAGTTACTAATGCAGACAAACTCCGTGCGTTACATGATATGATTGTAAATGACACAAACCCAGGCACTAACGGAATTACACAACAATTTAAAAATTCATACCTGGCGCAATGTTTGGAGTGGCTCTTCAACTCAAACATTGAGGGCGAGACCCCTTGGAACAAATATCAAGGCAACAATAATGTACCAAAAGAATATGTTTTTGATAATCCTGCTAGTGCAGCGTTTAAATCTTATAGAAATGACGAAAACGCACCTATAGGAATTGATTCTGGTAAACTTATCGACCTTATAATCCAAGGCAATTCTTCTACAGGCTTTAGTTTTAGTGATTCTACCCAACACAGCACTATTGCAGAACTTGAAGAAATTAAAGAAGCTGTTAAAGAAATGATAAAAATCTGTAAACATTCCAGGGCGTTTCAAACATATTATAATTATCCAGAAAAAGATGATATTTTAGAAAATGAATAATAAATTAAAGCAGAACAACATCAGTTGTTCTGCTTTTTTATTATATTGAATTTTCTTCTTCTATTTCCTCTTGTATCGCAAATTCCTCATGACTAATCTCAGTTTCTTTCAATCCCCTAACTTCCTCTATATCTACTTCAGTATGCTGCTCTTCGGCGAGTACAGGATTCATTTCTTCTATTTCATTAGAATTATTTTTTGTTTCCCCAATATTTGATAGGTCTTCGTTGTCAGCATAATTAATAGATACTTCTCCAAAATTTTCATCATCTTGAGCAATATCTTCTACTTCATTTTGAACTAATATTCCTTCCCTATTTTCACTTTCGTTTGAGGATGGCTGCTCATTCTGTGGCGGCTCTTGCGATGGCCCTTCGTTTACCTCTATATTCCCTTCTTGTTCATCTTCGCCAAGTGCTGCAGCTGCCGCTCCAAGCACTGCTGCCGCTCCCACAATAGGTGCGCTTGCTACCGCAGCCGCTGCTCCAAGTACAACAGCTGCTC
>CASDQU010000004.1 GCA_949282835.1 uncultured Bacillota bacterium
TGTTGGTCTTGGGTGAGATTGTCGCCGCTAATATCAACAGAATAGTTGTGTGTTGAGGCATTGACAATAAATTTATAGTATTGCTCAAGTCCTATTACCGATAAATCAGTTAAAGAATCGCTTGTGTTATCATAGCTTCTCTTAATAGTAATTGTCATCTCTTTTTGACTAATAGGAGAGACATACATATCAGAGCCTTGGAATTCTATGCCAACAAACTGTGACCAAATATTTTTATCTGTCAATACTTCGCCATCTATCTCCACACTAGAGACTTCTTGAGCAAATGAAAGATTTCTAAATACTTCTTTGCCGTTATAACTAATGCTGCCTCTGCCGCTTAAAATTTTAATGTTTACAACACTTCCAGCTAAAAGCATGTCATTGAAATATTGGGCACTATTTAACTTGATAGATTGTTGCAAGCTATTTGCGCTAAAGGTCTTTCGCACGGTCTTTTCAGTCTCTTGCTGCTCTACTGTAAATTCAATAGTCATCTCACTTGTAGCATTGATAGTTAATTCATCTAATACAACTTCTTGGCTTTCTTTGCCAGTTTCGCTTTCTTTAAGGGTTGATATGAGAGTGATATTTTTGCTAACATTAAATCTTGTATATCCTTCATTTAATGTAATATTACTGAAGGTTTCATCTAAGTCGATAGGTTTAGAAGTGTCTTCAATATATTCGCTACTGCCATTGTAAGCATATTTAGAAGCTTCTCCTACGATATCTGGATTGACTTTAAGTACATAATACAGCTTCACACTATCAGAAGTATTTTGTAAGGTAAGACTTAAAACAAGATAGAAATTGTCTTGCTCTGTGGTTAGGTGATTGAGATAGAGGTCAACATTGGCTTTACTTGTACCGTCTACCTGTTTAGGGTCATGGTCTATAGATTTTACTATTCGCTCGTCAGTAGCAATATCATCGCTTGTAGCTATAGGGAAATACTCCACTGTATAGCTAAGCTCGCCAAGCACATGAAGACCTGCTTTATCTGGTCTTTGCACAAAATAATCACTTAAAGTATAGCCTTGTAAAATTTGCGTCATTTCACCAGCATTAATCTCGTCATATATCTTATTTTTAATTAAAGCTACAGCTCCAGTATAAGTCTGCTCATTTTCTGCGCCTTCATTTTCTACATAGGTTATTCTAGTTAATGCTCGTGCAAGTTTTTCATTGCTTGCTATTTCGCCAGTAATGTCTTGACTGTATGCGACATAATCATAGCCAATACTTGAGATAATCATTGGTATATACATATATACATTAAATTCATTTCCGCTACCAAAAGTAGCTACAAGATAATATGTATTGTCATCAAGTCCTGCCAGCATTTTAGACTGAGGTTTGAGCGAAAGTGTGCCATCATCTCCTACCACTTCGTATATATTAGTTTTGTATACGCCATTTAAGTCTTTTTGGCTTAGCTTGATATTGAACGGATTATTTTCGCCTACACTAATTGTCTGGTTTAATTTCCAACTAGCATTGGTTAATACAATGTATTCAATTCCGTCCACAATTTGAGTTTGAGCATTATATACTTTATCGCCGTCCGCTTGTGAAGAAGATAGCTGCTTAGTAGCTATATAATCATATACACTTGTGGCACTTGCATTAAATAACTCAATATTAATGGTAAAGTTGGCAATATCATTATAGACATTGTCGCCTACTTTAATTGCAATAGCAAGCTCGCAAGTTAAAACTTTTTGATTATAGCCAAATAATAATTGTCCTTCTTTTTTGACAATATTGCCATTATCTAAAGTTAAATATTGGTCAAATGAGCCTATAATTTCAAGTCCGTCTATATTGTCATCTGAATTTGCTCTTAAATATTTTACAAAATCACCCAAACGATTATGGTCTGCAGCGTCAAATAGATAATAGGTATCTTTCTGCAATTCTATTGAAAGATTACGCGATACATTGAAGGTTAAAACAATGCTTGCCGCGATTATGTTGTCACCTTGAGGTGTGAATAGCACTGAGAAAGATTTTTGTTCTACATCCCAAAAATCATAGAAAAGAATTTTGCCGTCTTTTATCTCGCCCACTGCTCCAGTCTTGTCTTGTGATACCTTATATCCTGCCCTCTCTTCGCCCTCAGCAATCACAATATAATATGTCCCAGTTTCATAGAACTTGCCTAATGTTTGCTTAGAATTATTATTATTAAAAGTCACCACATTTGATAACTCAACTGATGTATTTGCATAAAGTTTTGACGCATTTCCATAGTCCACATTATTTGCGATTGATAGATTGGCGCTAAGCGTCAAGTTGAATGAATAACTAAATGCTGAAGTATTTGAATTTGCATCTTTTACAGTGAAATTGAGTGTTCTTGAAGATGTAAAATCTTTATTTATTGTAAATGATGTTATTACAGTTGAAGAGTTTGGATTGTTAATAGCTGTATCACCATTATACAAAGTGAGCATGCCATTTTCGCCAAAAAGTGCCTGCAAATTGTCTTCGCTGGTGCTTATAAAATAGCTTGCGCTTAAAGTAAATGCAATATTTGTATATTTATTTTCTCCTGCATAATATGTAACATAATTCGCTAAATCAATTTTTTTATTTTCGTCTGAGGCTGCACCATACTTTCTTACATTAATCTCTGCAAAATTTGACACCTCTTGCATGTCGTCTGAGTTGTAAGGGTCTAAGTTTGCGCTATTTTGAGCTTCTGCTCTAGTTATACCTGTTGAATTTACATTAAATGTTATCACATTGCCGTTTGCCACATTATTTGAGACAATTCCAGCGCTGTCTGTAGTTTTAAGAGCAAGTGATACTACAGAATTGTTTGCTGTCGTGAAATTTATATTTTGACCATTCAAATTGATACCTTCGGTATTATCTGTTACAAAAACAAATTCCCACTCGCCTAGAAGAGTATCTGTCTGACCATGTTGGTCTGTGATGACAACATAGCCAAAATCTTCACCAAGCAAAGCTGTCAAAAATTGATTGATGGTGGTAAATTGCTGTTCTCCAACCTTGATATTTAATGCAATGCTGTCTGTATTAAGAGTTTGCTGTACTTCTGTTGTAGAGATACTTGCATTTTTATTTTGCTCACTTGCTGTTATGTAATTTGAATATAAATAGCCTACTGGTTGTGAAATAACAATTCTTTCAGCTTTAGGAGCATATAGACAAATTTCTTTTTCTACCTGCCCTCTCCAAATTATTTCTCTTGATAATTCGGTATTTCTATAAACTAGTGCAAAATCTTGAAGATAAACATCGTCATTTAAAGTTACACCTTCACTTAAAACTAAATTATATTCAATTATTCCTTCGCTTGTCTCTTCATTGATTGTAAATAAAGGATTTTCCTGACCGTTAAAATATGAAGTGATATCGTTATTTTGGGTGTCACGAATAATTATGCTCATATAGCCGTTATTTAACTCGCTTTGGAATACCTCAACCATTTCAGCGGCTACAGTGAAGCGCAAGGTAAATATATTTGAATTGCCTTGGTCAATATATGTGATATCTTCACCTTCTATGTCATAATTTGAGGTGTCAATTTCTTTATTTGTAATGCTATCATCATTTAAAGCTTTTGAAATGCTAACTTGCACTGGAGATGATACCATTTGAGAAATTTGATATCTTCTTGTATCATCAATTTCAGGTGCGCCGTTGACTGTGATAATAGTTGCAAAATACAAGTCAAATTCGCCAGTATTGTAAATAGAAAGATTGTATCCATCTAAAGCAAATAGATAAATGCTTCCACTGCTTGTAGGATATTGCCCGCTTTGCTCTAAATTAATCACACTATTGCCAAGAATAGTTTGTGCTGTTTGGGTCAGCTGCTCAAGCTCGCCATCCCCAAAATATGCAAAGAAAATTACATCTTTATAAATATTTGAAGAAGGCACTGAAGTCTTGTTAGATAGGTCAATATTGGATGGAATAATTTGTCCATCTTCATAATAATCAAGAAGTACATTTATTTCCTCGCCATCTGCCCAAGACACTGCTTGTTCAAAATGTTGAGTGATAGACAAACTAACAGTATAAATAACATCGCCTAAAGTATTTTCATAGATTTCAAAAGTTTCATCTTCTTTTTCTATAAGAAGTACAACATTTATTGTAATGCTTTCACCCTCTTGTAAATAATCGCGTGCCGTTATATCCCAATAAGAGTAATTTCTATTTTGAACATTTGAAAATGGCATATAGTAAGTCTTGCCATCTACATTGACAACATCGCCGCCACTTATTTGTAATAATTGGCTCTCCCCCTCTAAAGTTGGGTCAACACCATTAAATTCAAAATTTATAGCCACATTCTTGAGCATATATTCAATAAGCTCGCCTTGCTGCCCAGGCTGGTCAGAAGTAGCACGAATACTTACTCCCAAAAATTTTGCATCGGAAATTTGAGGATTATTCAAATATAATCTTATAGGCTGCGAAGAATTCATGCTTAAAGTTTGGTTTGTCACATTAAAACTGCCAATGCTTGCTTCTCCTAAACTGATATCTTCAGAAGATATAACGCCAAAATTGTCTTGAGCAAGAATTGTCAATATTCTTTGATAAAAATCTGACCCTGTTGTATCAGAAAGCTCTGCTACAGCAGCAATTTGGTCATAGGCATTTTTAAAAGTATAGCCTGTAATTGTCAATTTATCTGTAGTTTCTTCTCCTGCAATATAAGACATGTCATAACCATTTTCATCATATTGTGGAGTTATCTCGCTTGAAGTTGTTTGATAGAAAGAGCGTTTGTATCTGATATTCTCATTATTCAAATCGCCATAACGCTTATCGTCACTAAACATATATTGACTTGCGCTAGGAATATATATTGTCTCAACATGGAAATGCTCTCCTAGTATAATCTGGTCGGTTTGTCTACCTTCTGAATTGATAACAATAGTTTCTGTGCTATAAACAGGCACATCTATAGCTACATTTATAGAAATAACCTCAGCTTCATTGTTTTGTGTTGTTTTTGCAATAATGGAAGTTAATCCACCCGTTATCCAATTCACCCTCTTATTATCTTTATCATATATTTTGTTACCTTCACTATCTACAAGTTCGCTTGTTTCCAATTTAACTGTAAAAGGCTGATTGATATTTACATATCGCGGAACAGATACTATAGAGTTCGAAACATATTCAACATTATCAACAGTTGAGTATCTTAAAGTTTGACCTTCTGGCACAGATAAAGAAAGTTCTACTTCAAGTCTATTTACTCCCTCGGTAGGAGTGGTGATGGTAAGAGTAAAATCCTCTGTGACTTCAAGTTGAGAGTTTGATATATTATACAAATCCTCTTGATATGTAAAAGCAATGCTTTGTGGAACAACAGGTTTTTCATCTGTCCCACCTCTAGCAAGAATGACCGCCATAATAGTAATGCCAGCCACTAAGCCGACACCTAAGATGACGCAGGCAATAGTCATCCAAAGTTTCCACTTTGGTTTAATTCCGCCTTCGACTTTTTTCTTTTCCTTGATTTTCTTTTCTTTTTTCATTTTCCGCCTCTTACCTTAAAATTCTACAAGTTTATTATAAATTCTTAGCTTAAAAAAAGCAAATAATTTTAAGCTTTTGTTGATTTTATATTTAATATTATTATTAATATAAAAAATGAAAATATTTTTGATAAATAAAATTTCTTTCTATTTTATTCATTTTTTAATATGTAAAATAGCTAAAAAAGTATTTTTTGTCGATTTTTTATCAATTTTTTATATTTTTTCCTTGATTT
The DNA here is from genome assembly GCA_949282835.1 of uncultured Bacillota bacterium. Taxonomy (GTDB): domain Bacteria; phylum Bacillota; class Clostridia; order Christensenellales; family UBA1242; genus Caccovivens. The sequence goes on from CASDQU010000004.1 coordinate 5,771, forward strand.
TTATTAAAATTTTTATTTTTTATTTAAAAAGGCAAAACACTAGACAAACACAAGAAAAATCTATATAATTAATTTGTTAAAGGAGCATATATGATACAAGCGACAAATATTTCTTTGGCTTTTGGCGGCAGAGTGCTATACAAAGATGTGAATTTAAAATTTGTTAAAGGAAATTGTTATGGCATAATTGGTGCAAATGGCGCTGGTAAATCCACTTTTCTTAAGATATTAACTGGCGAAATTGAACCTAATAGTGGCGACATCTTTATTACGCCAGGTGAAAGAATGAGCGTACTTAATCAAAATCAAAATGCCTATGATAATGAGACTGTTTTAGATACAGTACTCCTTGGACATAAGAGACTTATGGATATCCAGAAAGAAAAAGACGCTCTCTATGCAAAGGCTGATTTTACAGAAGAAGATGGAATAAAGGCTGGTGAACTTGAAACCGAATTTGCAGAACTTGGCGGATGGGAAGCTGAAAGTGAAGCAAAAACACTTCTTCAAAATATAGGAATAGAAGAAGGTCTATTTTACACTCTTATGGCTGATGTTGACCCTAAAATTAAAGTTAAAGTACTGCTTGCTCAAGCACTTTTTGGCAATCCTGATATACTTATCTTAGATGAACCCACCAACAACCTTGACTTTAAAACTGTAAGATGGCTGGAAAACTTTTTGCTAGACTTTGAAAATATAGTTATCATCGTATCACACAATAGACACTTTTTGAATAAAGTTTGCACTAACATATGCGATGTAGACTATGGTCACATCAATATGTATGTCGGCAACTATGACTTTTGGTATGAGTCAAGTCAGCTCATTTTAAAACAAATGAAAGACCAAAATAAAAAAGCTGAGCAAAGAGCTAAAGAATTAAAAGAGTTTATCGCTCGCTTTGCTGCTAATGCCTCCAAGTCAAGACAGGCAACTAGCAGGAAAAAAGAGCTTGAAAGACTAACCATTGAAGACATCAAACCTTCATCAAGAAAATATCCATATATCAATTTTGAATTTACTCAAGAAATAGGTAAAGAAGTACTAAAAGTTGAAGGATTATCTAAAGAAGGAATGTTTAAAAAACTCAATTTTAATATAGAAAAAGGGCAAAAAGTGGCTTTTTTTGCAAAAAATAGCCAAATTTTAACCACTTTATTCAATATTATCCTTGGAATTGAAAAACAAGATAGCGGAAATGTCTTTGTTGGCAAAACGATAAAAATAACAAATTTACCTCAAAATAACGACAGCTATTTTGAAGGAAACACCTCCTCTATTGTAGACTGGCTAAGGCAATATTCAAAAGACCAAAATGAAACATATATTAGAAGCTGGCTAGGCAGAATGCTATTTACTGGTGAAGAAAATATGAAGCCTGTCAATGTGCTGTCTGGTGGAGAAAGAGTGAGATGTATGCTTGCAAAGATGATGCTTGAACAGGGAAACTTGCTTATTTTAGATGAGCCAACCAATCACTTGGACCTTGAGAGCATCACCGCATTGAATAAAGGCATGCTTAACTTTAAAGGCAATATATTATTTGCTACTCACGACCAAGAAATCATTGAAACTGTAGCAGATAGAATTATTAATATCATAGATGAAGACCACTATATCGACTTTACTGGCTCATACAGCGAATATGTGGAAAAATATGGAGAATAAAATTAATTATTTTGCTTGACATTTTTTAAAATAAAAAATATAATATCTGTGCAATGATGGAATTGGCAACTCCAGAGCAAACGCGAGGTCGGCGTAAAGACTATAATAAGGCGCTTATTGCGTGAATTAGGGTGGAACAGCGAATAGATTTATCTCGCCCCTATATGAGTTTTCATATAGGGCTTTTATTTTATTTGTTGTCATTTTGCTATTCATCATCTATATTATCGGAAGCCGAACTTGCTTGCAAGAGTGAGGCTGATGGTTATACACACTATGTGATGACACAATTCATTGTGTTTTTTGCGATAGCAAAAATTAAAATTTAACTTGTTTAAATTTTAACATCATATAGTTTATATCATCGGAAGCCGAACTTGCTTGCAAGGGTGAGGCTGATGGTTATTCAAACTGTGATGTGTGCAATTTATTGCGCATTTTGTGCTAACAAAATTAAAATTTAACTTGTTTAAATTTTAACATCACATAGTTAATATTAAAAGGAGAAATTATGGATAATAATTTAACTATGGATAAACTAGTTGCACTTTGTAAAAGTAGAGGGTTTGTATTCCCAGGTAGTGAAATCTATGGCGGATTTGCTAACACATGGGATTTTGGCCCTGTTGGAGTGGAACTTAAAAACAATATTAAACGGGCATGGTGGAAAAGGTTTGTACAAGAAGACCCACTCACCTATGGAGTAGATGCCGCAATTTTAATGAACCCTACAGTTTGGGAGGCAAGCGGACATGTAGCAAGCTTTGGCGACCCTAAAATGGATTGCAAAAAGTGCAAACAGCGCTTTAGAGCTGATACCCTTGTTGAAAATCATAGCAAAGGCTTGGTCAGCGCAGAAGCTATGACAAATGAAGAACTTATGCAATATATTGAAAAGCATCATATATGTTGTCCTCACTGTGGAGGCTTTGACTGGACACCAATACGCAAATTCAACCCTATGTTTGTCACTTCACGCGGCACTCTTGAAGATGAAGCCGACAAGGTCTATCTTAGACCAGAAACCTGCCAAGGTGAATATGTAAACTTTTTAAATGTTCAGCGCACAGCTAGAGCAAAAGTGCCTTTTGCCATCGCTCAGATTGGTAAATCGTTTAGAAATGAAATCACACCTGGCAACTTCTTATTTAGAACGATTGAATTTGAGCAAATGGAGCTTCAAATGTTTTGTCATGAAAATGATAGTATGAATTTCTATTCAAATTACAAGGAAAGAGCGCTTAAATTTGCCGAGGATTTGGGATTGAGCGCCGACCATCTTCGTTTCCATGACCATGACAAGCTTGCTCACTACGCAAAAGCCGCTTGCGACATTCAATATCTTTTCCCTATTGGATGGCAAGAGCTAAATGGAATTCATCATAGAGGCACTTGGGATTTATCTAGACACCAACAGTATAGCGGCAAGTCAATGTTATATCTTGACCCATTTACAAATGAAAAATTCCTGCCAAATGTGATAGAATATTCTATTGGCGCTGACAGACTAACACTTGCAATTCTATGTCAAGCATATCAAGAAGAAAAACTTGAAAATGGAGAAACAAGAGTGGTTATGCACTTTCACCCTGCCATTGCTCCTTATAAAGTTGCTATCTTGCCTTTACAAAAAAATCTTAGTGATAAAGCTAAAGAGGTCTACTCTCTTCTAAGTAAAGAATTTATGTGTGACTATGACGAGGCTGGCTCTATTGGAAAGCGCTATAGAAGACAAGATGAAATTGGCACACCTTTTGCGGTAACCATCGACTTTGACACACTTGACGACCAAACTGTTACCATTCGAGATAGAGATAGTATGGAGCAAATTAGGTTGAAAATTGATGATTTAATTCAATATATTTCTTCTAAAATTAAATTTAATTAAAAAATAAAAAATCAAGCCTAAAATCAAAAAAATAATTAATTTTAGGCTTTTTTTTATTGTTTTTTTTCATTTTTTTACTCAAAATGTTTTAATTTTCTATTTTTGCAAATAATAAACATTGAGGAGTTCTATATGAAAGAAAAAAATGAAATTCAATGTAATGTGAAAAATTGTATCTACAATGAAAGGGGTTGCAGTTGTAATCTTGAGCGGGTTTCCATCTCAAAAGGCAGTGGCGAGCATCACTATTGCAAAAGTTATCTACCACTCAATGAAGAAGAAAAACAAGATAACAATTCCAATGTAGAGAGTGGTGAGGAATATTTTGACTTTAATGACCTTGTAAGCGACATCACTGTTGATATAAGTGATAATGTTGAAGAATAACTTATTTAATCAGTTAATCTTTTCTTGTAAAAGCAAGTAGCAAAAATAAATATCTTAAAAAGTAAGCAAGTGAAACTAGTGTACCTGCCACATAAGTCATTGCAGCAGCATTGAGCATTTTTTCAGTGGCATACACTTCATCTTCACTTGTAGCACCTAAGGAAAATAACAATTCCTTTCCTCTTTTAGAGGCATTATACTCTACTGGCAAAGTGGCTAAATTTGCAATAAGAGCTAGCCCATATATGCCAATAGATATATAGATAACTATATTTCCTATTCCGCTCATAAGTACAAACTCTAAGATAATTCCAATAATTAAAAGTGGCAACAATATTCCAGATGCAAAATTTGAAATTTTAACCACAAATTGTCTAAGATTATAAAAGCCATATCTCTCTTTATCTTGCAAGGCGTGACCAAACTCATGAGCAACTATAGACAATGCCGCTATAGAGCTTGACGCATAGTTACCTTGAGAGATATTTATAGATTTATCTTTTGGATTGTAGTGGTCAGTCAAATTACCCTTGCATGATTTAATTTGAAGTGCAAGCCCCTTTTCGCGGCTTAACTTCTCAGCAAGTTCAGCGCCCGTCATATTTAAAGATGAATTGATTGATTTATAAGTTTGATAGGCATCATTTACCTTTGACTGTGCAACAAGCGCGATGATTATGCTGATTATAATTACAAAACCACTAATTGAATAGCCAATTATATATCCCATGTTTTACCTCTAATTAAATAATTTTGTCTTTTTTGACATCGCCGTCCAAAAGAGTACGATTTTTAAGAAATCTGCCCAATATGTCAATCTTGCATCTTTCAAAAAGCGTTTTGCCCTTTTCATTTCAGTTTCGTCAAAAATTTCTTCCAAAAACTGTATAGCCTTTAAAGAGGCATCTTTTTCGATGGAAATAGTTAAAAGTTTAAGTAATAATGCAAGTAAAAAAATTAGCACGCCACAGGCAAGTAAAATATAACTTAGTATTCTAAAATTTTCAAAAAATATTAAAATAATCCCTGCAATTAATAGCGGTGTCATAAAGAAACCTAAAAATCTGCCAAGTTTACGCATAAAATTCAATCTTTTCAGCTTTTTGCCCTCCCTGTCTTGTTTTGCATGACCTATTTCATGGGCTATTATTGTAAAAGATGCGATTGAATTATTTGACAAAGTTGAAGTAGAAAGAAATAGTTTGCCTCTCCCATACGCATCTCCCGCCACCTGTGAAATCTGCACAATTTGAAGTTTGCCTTGAAAATACTCATGATTTATCATATTCACAAAATCATATGGCATTAAGTTAGATTTTATATAAACCTGGTCAAGTTCTTTATATCTTGCCATAAATCTTTCATATGAAAAATTTGCAACAGCTAATAGAAAACAAATTAATACTGCTACAGCAATAACTGCAATAATTATTATCCATGTCGTAGTCATACATATATTTTACATCATTATCATATAAAAAATCAAATAATTTAAGAGGTTATCAGTACAATCGTGCTGCCTTTGGCTATTTTTGTGCCTGCTGGCGGTAATTGACCTGTTATTATCTCTCCTTCACCATCAAGCTCATAGAAAATATTGAGATTTTTTAATGTCACAGCGCCCTCTGCCAAACTTTTATCTATTAAATCTGGCATTGTAATATATTCAACCTCCACTGTCTGGTCTTGTTTCTTTTCGCCAAGATATTCAAAAAGTTGTAAGAAAACTGCCTTTCCATATGGCGCTGCAACTATTGAGCCATAATATGCCCCTGCACTTGGCTCGTCTACCATAATAAACAATATATATTGCGGGTCATCTGCTGGATATGTGCCTATAAAACTAGAGATATACTTTCCTTGGTCAATTCCTCCGCTTTCTTTATATTTTTGCGCCGTACCTGTTTTGCCTATTTATTACACTATAGAAAGACAAATCATTACACTATATATATGTATAAACAAAAAAACCGCCACAATGGGCTGTTTTATTCTTCAAATTTATATACAATTGTTATATCAATATTAGTTTTGGTTGGAATTGTATTCATATAAACTTTTTTAACTGCAAGTCTTATAAGTTGAAATTTATCAACAGGAAGTTTTTTTAGACTCTCTATGAATTTTCCAAATCTTATATCAAACAAACTTAGTTTACTTTTTATATCCATCTCAGAGTTTAACAAAACTTCTTGTTCTTTAATCTTTAACAACATCTGTCCAGAACAATCATTAAACTTTTCTTCGGTTATTGTTTTATTAAAGTAGCTTTCAAGTAGTTTTGAATACTCAATATTAAGTTGTTGGAGTTTGGTCTTTATTTTAGTTGGACTAAATTCTTTACCAGAAAAAAGCTTTGCCTTATATATGCTATACATTTTGTCTTTATCTTTTTGGCAACATTTAATTGTGTTTATAACATCTTGATAGATGACATCTTCTAATGGCTTCGCTTTAATTGAGTATATTCTTCTATTTGTATTTAAATCTCTTAAATAATACTCTTGTTCATCACTTTTATTTTTGGAATACAATAGATTCCTCTCGCTTTCTCTATCAATTATAAGTTTCCCTATATGGTCAAGTCTTTGTTTGCTTCTATGGTTTATTATCTCTTGTGTTGTCTGATATAATTCTTCATCTATGATTGCCAAATGCGTGTTTTTTAAAATTATCTTTTCTTCTTCTTTATGTCTTATCCAATTTAAAGAATGTCCACAATACTCATAGTCTTTTGCAATTTCCCAAACTTTCTCAGCATTCCATTTGGTTGCCGGTCTCCTTTGCAAGGGTTTTAAACCTAATATTTGTGTTGCATAATAAGATCTAGTCGGCCTATTTTCATTATTGAGAATCTCTGCAACTTTACAAGTGCTGAGTTTTTTATTCCCAATCAAGTCGAATATCTCTCTAACAATATTAGCAGAATATTCGTCAATCATTTCATTACCATCTTTGTCAAAGTTATATCCAAATTTTGGATAATAATTTAAGTGTTTAGTTTGAGCATAATGTAGTCTTGCATTTTTGCATTTCTTCCTAAAATCCTTTAAGTAATAATCATTCAAAAAATTCCTTAAAACAATTGAGTCATCATTGCTATTTTTTGAGCTATCATATCTATCAGATACTGAAATTAATCTTATATTGTTTTCTAGAAAAGTCTTTTCAATAAGTTCACCTACTTTATGTAGGGATCTTCCTAATCTCGAAATATCCTTAACAAGAACTGTGTTAAATTTTTGTTTTTTCATATCTTTAAGCAATTCTTGAAATTGTGGTCTATCAAAAGTCGCCCCAGAATATCCATCATCATAATAAACGCGATAGACATCAAATTCATTATTTTTTGCGTATTCACTTAAAATTTTTATTTGGTTTTCAATGCTTCTAGATTCCATTTCTATAAATGATTTATTTTCATCTTCTCTAGAGAGCCTAGCATAGATTGCTATTATGTTCTTCATAGGTTTTAAACTCCTTAATTAAGTCATCACAATTTGCAAACAATATAGATATTTCATAATCTTTATTTCTGTTTGAACCATTTATAGATCGTGATCTAACATAAATTTTTTTTATTACCCTTTGAATAATTCTAGTTGATAAAACATTATTTTCATTTATTGCTTTGAGTTGATTTATAAAAAAATTGGCTTTTTCTTCATTCGATTGTGCTGTTAGTTCTTTGGATTGTCTACGTGTAAGTTCTTTAATTTCTTGTTCAACAATATCCTTTTCCTTCTTATATTTATCCATCATCATTTCAAATGTAGATGTAGGTATAATTCCTGTGGCACTTTTTTCAAATAACAATTGAATGTAATTGTCTAATTCAGCATTTCTTTTTGTTAACTTATTTATTTCTCTCTCTGTATCAATTTTAATAAAACGTCCTTTATTATCAACCAGTTTGGAAAATTCGATAAATTGTTCCTTTTTATTTAAAATTAAATTAACAAGTTCCATTAATTCAAATTTTACAATTTCTTGTATAGTGTGAACAGGAATTGAATTTGTTTGAGAACAACTTTTCTTTGTACAAAAATATCTATAGATATAACCTTTTTTTAAATCTTTTCTTCTTTCAAATCTCAAAAGACCATCACAATCAGCACAAAACATTAAACCTTTAAAAACATTTTCTTCCATAGGAATTGTTCCTGATCTTGTTCTTTTTAAAAGTTTATTTGCAATTTCCCAAGTTTCTTTGTCGATAAGTGGCTCATATCTATTTTCGAAAACATAACAGTCTTTGTTAGCTTTTCTTTTTTTATTTTTGTAGTTCTGTGATTTTGATTGAGCAGTTATATAATATCCCAAATATTCTTTTCTCTCAATAATATCTCTTACACTACTTGGAGTCCAATCAATCATTTTTTCTTCGCTCATCTTGAGAACCTTATCTTTATTGTATCCAAACTTTAAGGCATTGTAATATCTTGGAGTTTTTATTTTGTTTTCTTTAAGAAATTGTGCAACCTTCGCAGAAGAACCACATTCCACATATTTTCTATAAATAAGTTGAACTATCTTTGCTGTGTCAGGATCAGGTATTCTCTCATAAGCTTCATTGTAGTTATATCCAAATATAGGAAAAACCGTATTTCTTGGTTCTCCATTTTTTGCTTTATTATCAAGAGTAAATCTAATTTTTTTCGATATATCCTTTGCATACCACTCGTTTATAATATTTTTAAATGGAGCAAAATCACTTCCCTCTTCTCTATAGGTATCAAAT
>CASDQU010000005.1 GCA_949282835.1 uncultured Bacillota bacterium
ATAGAAGATAAGAGGGGCAAATAAAATCTCATAGCAAAAGCTGTGAGATTTTCAGACTGTTGAAAAAGGGCGCGACCGAAAATTTAATAAAAATTTTCTTGCTGCGTTTACTGAAAAACACCTAAAAACAGTCATTTAGGAATACTAAACTCCTGCTTTTAGGCATTTTTCGAGCCTTGCCTCGCTTGTTTTTGAACAGTCTGATTTATTTGTCTTAAGTTTAAAATCTCATAGCACAAGCTGTGAGATTTTTTGATATGTGGCATAAAATGAAAGCTTTGAAAATATATTAAAAATGAATAAGAAATTATTCGACAAATTTCAATAAAAATTCTTATAATGTTACACTTTTCTTATTTGAAATATTTTTAAACTATTTTATCATTAAAAGCGAGGTTTGTAATGCCATTTTGCGTAATCAAATCAAGAACAATTAAAATCTTTTTAGCTATGCTAGCGGTTGTAATTTTACTTTGTATTGCCTTTGAAGGTAGCGCATGTGCAGGAGTTTGGTTTGGCTCGTCTACTAGACTTGTACCAATTTACAGTGTTTCTACCGAGGAAAAACAGGTGGCTATAACATTTGATGCGGCGTGGGGAGCTGATAAAACAGAAGATATTCTTGCGCTGCTACAAGAATATAAAGTTACAGCAACTTTCTTTTTGGTAGGTTTTTGGGTAGATGAATATCCAGATATTGTCAAAAAAATTGACGAGGCAGGCATGGAAATAGGCACACATTCCAATGCGCATCCTGACATGGTTAAATTAGACAGGCAAACAATGGAAAATGAACTTTTAACATCAATTTCCAAAATAAAGGAAGTTACAGGTAAAGAGGTAAATCTCTTTAGAGCGCCTTTTGGGTCGTATAACAACACCTTATTGTCTCTTTGTTCTACCTTAAATTTAAAGACGATACAATGGGATGTGGATACGCTTGACTGGAAAGGGCTTTCTGCTGGCGATATAACTTCGCGTGTTATGAATAAAGTCAAAAATGGTTCCATTATCTTAATGCACAATAATGCAGATAATGTCGTTGACGGATTAAGACTAACTTTAGACTATTTAACTATGAAAGGCTATAAAGTTACAAGTGTAGGTGAGCTAATATACAGCGATGGCTATCATATTGATGCAAATGGAGTACAACATAAGGATTAATAAAAGGAGACACTATGAATACAACGGCGATTTCATCACCAAACAACAAAGGGAATTTAATAGGCGAAATTGTAAGTGCAGAAGAGGGGAAATTTGAAGTCGAGGGAGAGACTTTTTATGAAGGCAAAATTGCCGTGCAAAGATTGTCAGAAAATGTAGATATTTTGCCTTTTACAATTTCAGAAAAGTTAATCAGAGGTTATAATTTAAAATTAGAAAAAGGCAAGATTTTAGCATTAGGCGGAGAACTTAGAAGTTATAACCGCATAATAGAAAATAAAAGCAGATTGATTTTATCTTTCTTTATCAAGGAAATTTTAGAGCCATCTAAGATTGACCCCAACAATACCAACGAACTTCATCTTACCGGCTTTATTTGCAAAGAGCCAATATATCGAACTACTCCATTTAATAGGCAAATTTGCGATGTCCTTATTGCTGTTAATAGACCTAATTTTAACAAGTCAGATTATATTCCTTGCATTATGTGGGGAAGGAATGCCAAGCTTATGCAAAATCAAAAAGTTGGCACAAAACTTTCACTAACTGGCAGAATTCAATCACGGCTCTATCGCAAAGAGATAAGTGAGGGCGTCTTTGAAGAGCGTACCGCCTATGAAGTTTCAACTCAAAAGCTAAAGATTGAAGAAGAAATAAGTTATATAAAAGAAGCAGAAAAGCCGACAGCTTAATTTGGTCAAAACTTATGTCAAGTTGTTAAAAATAACTTAAGCTTGCCTTTTCTTCTTTTTAAATGCCAAAGCATTTATAGCCCCAAAATAAAAAAGCCTAAAAACAGTAGCTATACTAAACTCCTGCTTTTAGGCATTTTTCTCTCCTTGCAACTTGTTTTTGAACAGTTATTTGTCTATAACTAACCTCGGAAAAAATCCGTGGTTTTTTGTTTATACTTTATCTACCTCAACTTTAAATTTTTGACCATCTGAAAAAGTAATATAAAAAACATTGTCCTTTTGCTCTATATTAGCTTTCAAACCCTCATAAAATGCCAATGCTAAAACATCTAAAATATCTTCCATAATTTGCTCCTTTTAAGGACAGCCCAACTAGCGGTAGGCAGTCTACACGAGTATTATAACCTATTTTAAAATACAATTATATAGAGATATTTGACTTGTTTTGTCGAAATATAACTTTTTTTGTTGAACTAGCAGATTAAGGGTATACACAAGCAATAAGAGTGCAATTTTAAATTTAATTTTGGCGAAATAGGGAGGAAGATATGTTATTCGCTGAAGTTTTAAATGAGTTTTTAATTGAACGAAATATGACAAAGAGAAGTTTTGCCAAAAGTTGTCATATTACAACTTCGCAAATGACTTCATTTATGCGGGGAGCAATCCCGAGTATTGCCACTATTGTTAAAATGGCAGATTTTATGGAATGTTCAATTAATTTTTTAATGGGCATTGATGAAGATAGGCAAGAGACTAAAGTTTTGAGAAAGGGCTATGATATGACTAATTTTTTACAAAGATATGATTATGCCTTAAAATTAAACCATACCTCAAATTGGAAAGTTTGCAAAGAATTGAAGATAAGCGAGTCTAATGTCAGAGGCTGGCGACATGGCTCTATGCCAAAACTTGAAACTTTATCAAAAATTGCTTCCTTTTTGCATATGTCAATAGATTATTTTGTTGGAAGAGCAAAAGAGTAGGGGCTTGTTTTTGAACAGTCTGATTTATAAACTGATGCAAGTTATAAATTAACTTGCTTTTTTAATATAAATTTGTTAAAATCAAATTTGCTATGAAAGTATGCGTTATGACACTAGGGTGCAAAGTCAATAAATATGAAAGCGATGCACTGATGTACAATCTAGAGCTTAAAGGCTATTTGACGACAGATAAACTTGAATTTGCCGACCTTTATGTCATTAACACATGTGCAGTTACCAAGGAAGCAGAAAAAAAATCAAGGCAGATGATTGCAAGATGTAGGAAGTTCAATCCAGTCGCCAAGATATTTGTTTGTGGCTGTGCGAGTCAAAATAATTCTATGCAGTTTAGAGATAGAGATGTCACTTTTATTAGTGGCAGTGCTGGGAAAATTAAAATTTCAAAATATATTGATAAATTTGTGAAAAATGACAAAATTTTTGTTAAAAATCCATTAAGAATACAAAAATTACCTCTTAGATATGAAGATGACCTTTTGGCAAAACAAACTAGAACTAGGGCATATATCAAAATACAAGATGGCTGTAATAATTTTTGCAGCTATTGTATTATTCCTTATCTTCGCGGACGAAGCAGGTCAAGACCAATCTTTTCGATTATTAATGAAGTATCACTTTTAAGCGAGCAAATTAAAGAAATTGTTTTGACAGGAATTAATGTTACCGACTATAAAATTGATGGCAAGGAAGGGCTTTTGACATTGCTTAACGAGCTAGATACATTTGGCAAACGGTTAAGACTTAGTTCGATTGAAGAGAGTATTATAAGTGAAAAATTTATTGAAGGACTATCTAAACTTTCCAATTTTTGTCCTCATTTTCATCTGTCTTTACAAAGTGGTTGTGACAATACTTTAAAGAAGATGAATAGACATTATACAAGTGAAGATTTCTTTAATACAATCAACCTAATTCGAAAATATTTTCCACTTGCTGGCATAACGACAGATGTGATAGTTGGATTTCCTACCGAAAATGAAGAGGATTTTAAAAAGTCATATGATTTTATAAAAAAATGCAACTTTTCTCAGTTGCACATCTTTCAGTATTCACAAAGAGAAGGGACTATGGCTAGCAAGTTATATAAAGATTTGCCATATTCAGTTAAGCATGAGCGAAGTGAAAAGTTATTTGAGTTAAATAGGGCTTTGCAAGAGAATTTTATTAAGCAAAACAAATATGTAGAGGTGCTAGTAGAGGAAAAAGAAGGGGATTATTATATCGGTTACAGCAAAAATTATATTAAGTGCAAGTTGCACACTAAGGACAATTTGCTTGGACAAATTGTTAGGGCAAAGATTGTTGCAAGTCATAACGGTGAAGCATATTGCAAAGTTATAAAAGTATGATAAAATGCTTGACAAAATGTCAATTAATCTATATAATAGAAAAGAATTTTAAAATTAGAAGGTGGTGAGAAAATTGACGACTGTTAAAGTAGGCGAAAACGAAAGTCTTGAAAGTGCGCTTAAACGCTTTAAGAGAAAGTGCCAAAAAGATGGCATCATTGGCGATATTAGAAAGAAAGAAGCTTATCTTAAGCCAAGCGTTGCTAAAAAGAAAAAACAGGAAGCAGCTCGTAAAAGAGCAAGAAAGAGAGGTTAAATCTCACCATTTTGTCCTTATGGACTGTATATAAATTTTTATTAAAAGGAGTAAATCATGGCTAATATCATTGACCAAATTGAAAAGGAAAACATGAAAGAGACCATTCCACAATTCAATATCGGTGACACAGTTAGAGTTGGCGTGAGAATTAAGGAAGGCGATAAGTCAAGAATTCAGGCATTTGAAGGTGTGGTAATCGCAAGAAAAAATGGCGGAATTCGTGAGACTTTCACTGTAAGAAAGATTTCTAATGGCGTTGGCGTTGAGAGAACATTCCCAATTCACGGGCCAAATGTTGACAGCGTAGAAGTTGTTAGAAAAGGTAAGCCAAGAAGAGCTAAGTTATATTATATTAGAGAGCTTACAGGAAAGGCTGCTAAAATCAAATCAGCAGACAACAGATAAAAATAACACCTCAAAAGGCAATTACTTTCGAGGTGTTTTTTAATTTATAATTTCATCTATCTTCACTCCAAATATTTTAGCAAGTTCGCGCAGTTTTGCAATATCAGGCTCTGTTCGCCCTTGTTCCCAATTAGCATAACAACTTTCAACAACATTAAGCTTTTGTGCGATTTGCTTTTGAGTTAACCCAATTTCTTTTCTCAGTAATTTTAAATTATTACAAAATAACCTATCCATATATTTATTATTGCAAAAACTAGACAAAATATCTTGACACTAGACAAAATATCTAGTACAATATAGATAATTGAGTAGGATAGGAGATTTTATGGAAGAGATAAGAAAAAGTAGAGAAGAAGAACAAATAATTTTATCTGCAAAATTTAGATTGCCAATAATATTACATATTCTTATGCCATTATCAATATTAATGTGTATTATTATGATTACTTTTACTTTAATGACAGAATTTATTGTGATAACAATTATTATTTCATTATTATACATACTGTTATGGATGGGTATTAGGCGAAATAGATTTGAAATTACTAATAAAGTAATAAAAGGAAGATATTTTATTCTTTTTGGATATAAGTATTATAGTTATAGACTTGACATGATTGATAATGTTCAAACCTCTAATATTTTAGGATTAAATCAAATTAAAATTCAATTTACTCAGGGATACCAGGGTAAAGATCAAAATACAGTTCGTATTAATAATATAGCCGATTTTCAAAAAATTGCAGAAGAATTAAATAAAATCATTGCAAATGTTAGAAATGACAAAGATGTTCAAACTGAACTCTCTTTAAAACATACTCAAGCTATCGAAAGTATTGGAAGTGCAATTTTAAATAAACAAGAGAATTCAAAAGAAAAAGATTATATATATGAATTAAAACAATTAAAAGAGCTTTTAGATGGTGGTGTTATCACTAAAGAAGAATTTGAAAATAAAAAGAAAAATCTTTTATAAAAATATTAAGTGCCTGTGCTTTTATATCTTTTAAGTGTGAGATTAAAGATTATTATGCAAGGAATTATAAACAACGAGCCAAGTAGCGGTGCTATTGCACATAGCCACATTGGAACAGTGCCTATGCCAAGCAAATATGAAAGTGGTAGATAGTTAAAACATGCCACAGGAATGACAAAGGTAAATATTTTTGTCAGCCATTTTGCATAAATATTGATAGGGTAATAGGCAAGTTCTTTGCTGCCATCTGTGATTACATTTACAAATTCCATTTTTTCTATAGTAAATATGCTGATTGCTGCACCTAGCATAAATAATCCTATAATGACGACAACGCCACATATCAAAGCAGAAATAAATACAAAAACTTTAAGGGCGCTCCAATCGATACTGAGATTGATTAGTGCAATTATGCTTATAATAATTCCGACAAAAATTCTTGGCAATTTGGATAATTCAATTTTAGAACCTAGAATTTGATAGTGAATATTGACAGGGCGGATAAGAATTCTATCAAATTCTCCAGTTTGAACAAGTTGGCTAAATTCATCATAACCTCGTCCAAAACATTCAGCAAAGGAAAAAGTTGTAAAAATTATTCCCATCATCAGCAAACATTCATAAAATCCATAACCAGCAACCGAACTAAATTGTTGAAATAGAATGTAAACTCCAAGAACCTCTCCAACATTTACCAATGCTTGAGATAGACCGATGAAAATAGTATTTAGACGATATTGCATTGAGGATTGAATGTGCATTTTTAAATATTTTGAATATAACATTTTTAACCTCCTTGTATAATGGTCTTTTTTAATGCTTTTCTTATCAATAATTTACCTGCTATTATAAGGAAGATAAGCCAAGCCAATCCAATTCCAATAAACATTAACCCTTCTTTGACATCAACATTTCCTATATAAATTCTAAGCGGAAGGTCGGAGATAAATCTAAACGGCAGATAGTTAATTATATTTTGTAAACTTTGCGGCATAAGAGGAAGGGGAATAACAAGGCCGCCAAGTAAACCAGAAATAGTTGCAATGACAGTATTACAGCCTTTTGGTGACATGGTGATAAATGTAAGATATGTGGCAAACATTTCAATGGCAACAGTCATGCAAAAGCCAAGTGCAAGAGCAAGTAGCATGGTAAATAGTGCGGCTACACTTGCAGGAGCGCTAAGCCCATATCCAGAAGGAAGAAAGGCTGCAATAAGTATTATAAGCGGGAAGCGTAGCAATACTGAAGCTAGCTTTTGTCCAATGCCAGAGACATACCATTGATTATATAGATTGATAGGTCTGACAAAATTGTAACATATATTGCCGTTTACAATGTTTGCGGCAACTTTTTTGTTGGGTAATATCATTCTCATGGCAATAAGTGCCTGTCCAAGCCAAACATATGATGCCATTTGAATAATTGAAAATCCATCAACCGAGCCCGAATTAAGGAAGGCACGATAAAGAAATATTTGAAGAAAGCCCCAAAAAAGTTGAGTGATTACACCAGAGATAGCCTTAGCTCTGTATTGAAGCTCTCCTTTAAATTCCATGCGAAATATCGCAAGATAACTTTTGCCCATATTTCACCTCCCTTAGACTATATCATATTCATTATAGAGTTTAGCAAGAATTTCATCAACGCTTAGCGAGTAAACTTGGAAGTCTATCAGTTCATATTTTTGTGAAATTTCATTTACAAATTCGGTAGTGTGAAAAGTTTTAGTAGGCAAATTTTTCAAAGTTGCAAATTTTTTATTGTGGCTTACAACCTGATAACCGTCTAGTGAAATTTGGTCATAATCTTTAGCAAATTCAATCTCAATCGTTTTAAAAGATGAATATTTATTTTTTATTTTATCGAAACTGCCTTGATATAATATTTGACCTTTTCCTATCAAGATTATCTTGTTGGTAAGTGCTTCGATATCATTCATATCATGTGTAGTTAGAATGATAGTTGTGTTCCATTTTTTGTTAATAAGTTTAATAAAATCTCGAACAGCCAACTTAGTAACAGCATCAAGTCCAATGGTAGGCTCATCTAAAAATAATATCTTTGGTCGATGTAAAAGTGAGCCAGCTAGTTCACATTTCATCTTTTGTCCAAGAGATAGTTGCCGAAGTGGACGCCCAAGAAGGTCTTCGAGATTTAGTGCTTCATTTAATAATTTTAATGTTTTTTCAAATTCCTCTTTTGGAATTTTATAGATATCGCGCAGAAGTTGAAAACTATCAATCACAGGCACATCCCACCAAAGTTGACTTTTTTGTCCAAATACAACTCCAATATTTTTCACAAATTCGCGTCTATTTTTCCAAGGAACAAGTCCATTTATAACGCAATTTCCTGAAGTAGGGGTAAGAATGCCGCTCATGATTTTAACGGTAGTGCTTTTACCAGCACCATTTGGGCCGATATAGCCCACAATGTCGCCTTCTTCCACTTTGAAGGAAACATTTTTTAGGGCATCAATAGTTTTGTGTTTTCTAGCGAAGAAATTTTTAAGAGTACTAAATTTGCCCTGTGTCCGCAAGGGGACTTTAAAAGTCTTACAAATGTCGGTAAAGTCAATAATGCTTGCCATTTTTCTTTAACCTCCTTTTTTAGAAAAATTAGCGTAAGAAATTTTGCAATGCTGTTATAAACTTTAAGACAATTTCTTAGTTTTTTCTTAAAAATTAAGAAAACATTTAATAATAGCATAATTTGTTACTATTTGTCAATATCTTTTTAAAAAAATATTATTTATTTTTTATTTTTTAATAAAAAACCACTCATTTTAAATATTTTTTAGTCATTTATTAAAAAAGCTATTTATCTTAAAAATAATGAAATTTTTTGTTAAAAAAATTGAAAGCTTTTAAAAATTATGATATAATATAGACTATGTGATGTTAAAATTTAAACAAGTTAAATTTTAAATTTGCTAACGCAAAATGTGCAACAAATTGCACACCATCACATAGTATGTATAACCATCAGCCTCACTCTTGCAAGCAAGTTCGGCTTTCGGTAAGATAATTTATACAGCCTCTTGTTTAAAACTATTGATTATGTTCCCATAGTAAAGTGGATATTACAAGCCCCTCCTAAGGGCTAGTCGCAGGTTCGAGTCCTGCTGGGAACACCACTTTTAAAGGCATTTAGAAAGCCTTTTTTTATTAACGATATTTTATTGCTGGGCAGTGATAAAAGGTATTTGTCAGAAAAAAGATTGACAATGTGATAAAAAATTTATTAAACTATAATAAGAGAGGTGAGTTATGAGTGAAAGTAATCAAAAACCCAAATTACCCAAAGTTTATCTTATTTTAAAGATAGTAGGGGCAATATTATTTGTTACTGGACTTGTATTATTTATTTTATCTTTTGTGTTATTTAACTCAAGAGAATTTGGCGATGAGGTGTCAAGCATGGGCATGCGTTTTGGCGGATTAGTGTGTTTAATATTTAGTTTTGTAATAATTTTTGCAGGATTTTCACCAAATATTGCAAAGCTAAATGTAAAAACCAAAAAGTATGTTTTGGACCAAAACAAAGAAGACTTGCAAGATATTTCTTCAATGAGCGGTGATATTGCTACGCCAGGAGTAGGCAAGGTAGCAGGTGCGGTAAAAGATGTTTTTGATGATAAAAATAGTAAATTTTGTAAATATTGCGGTGAAAAAATAGATAATGATGCTATTTATTGTGATAAATGTGGTAAAAAACAAGATTAAATAAAGGTGGCATAGCCACTTCAGGCTGTTGAAAAAGGGCGCGACCGAAGGCATTTTTCTTCCCTTGCATCCCTTGTTTTTGAACAGTCTGATTTATTTGTCTACAAGCTGAGGTGGCATAGCCACTTTTTTATTGGGAGATAATTAGAGGTGGAAGTTAAAGCAAAAATTGAAAAATTTTTAAATGATAATAAAGATGAGAAGAAAGCGATATTTGACGGTAAATTAATTACTACTAACTTTCAAGTTTTGGGCATAAAAACTAAAAGTTTAGAAATCTTTGCAAAGCAGCTTGTAAAAGAAAATGTTGACATAAGAGAAATTCCCTTAAAATGCCATGAAGAAATTTTACTGGCTGGTTTTATGATAGCTTTTTCCAAAGAAGACATTGATAATAAACTTGAGAAATTCAAATATCTTCTGCCATATATTGATAATTGGGCTAGCTGTGACATGATTGTTTCGAGACTTAAAAATTTTGACAGTAAAAAAGATTTTTTTGTCTCTCTTCTTGAGAGAGACAATGTTTTTTCAGTTAGAGTTGGCATAATTTGGCTTTTTAAATTTGTGATGAGATATGACATTGCTTATGTATACAATCTTTTAAGTAAGATTGATTGTGATAAATGGGATAGAGGAGTATCTATAAAAATTTTCCCTTCTTACTATGTGAAAATGGCGATAGCTTGGTGCTACAGCGAAATGTGTATATATAATTTTGATTTTATCTATAACAAGTTGCCGTTTATGAAAGACAAGTTTATCAGATTAAAAACCATTCAAAAGGCTTGTGAATCTTATAGAATTGATAGAGAAAAGAAAGAAAAACTAAAAGAAATATCTAAAATTGCCCTTTGATTATTTACCTTTTGTACAAAAAAGTATTTTATTGTATTAAAATATTTGTTAAAAATTTCCAAATCTATTATAATGCTTTTTAAAGTAATCTTTTTATTAGGAGAAAATATGTTAGCAAAAGTTAAAAGTTTTGGATTGCAGGGAATAGAGGGCTATCCAATAGATGTTGAAGTAGATGTAAGTAACGGCTTACCTCATTTTGAAATAGTTGGGCTTGCTGATACCTCAATTAAGGAAGCAAAAGAGAGGGTACGCTCTGCAATAAAAAATAGTGCATATGATTATCCTATTAGGAGAATAACGGTGAATTTAGCACCTGCCGATATCAAAAAAGAAGGCTCTTTGTATGACCTTGCGATAGCAATAGGAATTTTATCTACAGATGAAGAAAACAAAATTCAGAATGAAAAAGATTATGTCTATATCGGGGAACTGTCTTTAGATGGCTCACTTAAAAAAGTGAAGGGAATTTTACCTCTTTTGATTTCGGCAAGAGGGGAAGGGTATAAAAAATTTATCATTCCAAAAGAAAATGAGAAAGAGGCAAGTTTTGTCGAGGGAATAATTGTATATGGTGTAAATAGTCTTGATGAGACTATAAAATTTTTAAGAGGCGACCTTAAACTTGAACAGGTGCAAGAGTGTAAATATGACCAGATAAAGAAAGAAAATGCAAATCGCGGTTTGGATTTTTGTCATGTAAAAGGTCAGGCTATGGCAAAGCGAGCGCTTGAGATTGCAGCGGCAGGCGGGCATAATCTTCTCATGATAGGGCCTCCTGGCAGCGGGAAAAGCATGCTTGCGAAATGTTTTCCGTCAATTTTGCCAGATATGACTTTTGAAGAAGCGCTTGAGGTGACAAAAATTCATTCTATAGCAGGAGAGCTTGACTTAAATGACGGAATTGTAACTCAAAGACCTTTTAGAAGTCCTCATCATACTGCTACAATAGTAGCATTAATAGGTGGCGGCACGCATAGTAAGCCAGGCGAGATATCTCTTGCCGACCATGGAGTGTTATTTTTAGATGAATTTCCTGAATATTCTAAGCAGCTCATCGAAACTTTGCGACAGCCTCTTGAAGATGGAGTTATTACAGTTGCACGAAATAAAGCGACAATTACATATCCTGCAAATTTTACCTTAATTGCCTCAATGAACCCTTGTCCATGTGGCAACTATGGTCGTAAAGATAAAGAATGTCATTGCAGTGCAAGTCAAATTTCAAAATATCTTTCACGCATCTCTGGCCCTATTATGGATAGAATAGATATACACATTGAGGTTGATAGTGTTACCTATGACCAACTTAAAAGT
Source organism: uncultured Bacillota bacterium (assembly GCA_949282835.1). Lineage (GTDB taxonomy): Bacteria > Bacillota > Clostridia > Christensenellales > UBA1242 > Caccovivens. The sequence continues at coordinate 11,765 of CASDQU010000005.1, forward strand.
GAAGATACCGAGGAAAAATCGGCTACTATCAAAGAGCGTGTTAACAGGGCAAGGCAAACTCAGTTAGATAGATATAAAAATGATAAAAATTATAGCAATGCTAAGATGAGCGTAACACAAGTAAAAAAATATTGTAAACTTGACAATACCAGCGAGTTATTGCTTAGACGCGCTTTTGAAAGTTTAAATCTCTCAGCGCGCGCCCATGATAGAATTTTAAAGGTGGCAAGAACGATTGCCGATTTAGAGGGGTGTGAAAATATTGAGGCAAGCCATATAGCAGAGGCTATTTCATATAGAACTCTTGATCGAAAATATTGGAAATAGGAGAAAAAATGGAAGAGGCAAAAAAATTATTATTATTTTTATCAATGTTTGACCTTACCAATTCAAAACTTGAACAAATAATGAAAACTTTATCAGATAAAGCTTCTATCAAATCCTTTCTTAGCGACAAGCGAATGGAAATTTTTTTGACGCAAGATAAGCTTAAGCGTATCAAAGAATTGTATGATGAAAATCGCTTAAAAAACTATATAAAAAATTTAGCGGCAAAAAATATACAAATTTTAACGATTTATGACCAAGAATATCCAAACAAGCTCAAAAATCTACCCGATGCTCCCATGCTTTTATTTTGTCAAGGCGACATATCACTATTGTCTAAGCCTGCTATTGCTATAGTTGGCTCAAGAAAGCCTACAAATTATGGCAGGTATGTCACCGAAAAATTTGCAAGAGTGCTTGCCAAGGAAGGTGTTGTTATAGTAAGCGGACTTGCATACGGCATTGACAGTATTTCACATCGCAGTTGTCTAGAGGCAAAAGGCAAGACAATCGCTGTTTTAGGTGGCGGGCTTGAAGAGATTTATCCAAGCGAACATATTTCACTTGCTCATGAAATTGCACAAGAGGGCTTGCTCATAAGTGAATATCCACCAAATAAGAGGGCGACCAAATATACTTTCCCTGTACGAAATAGAATAATTGCCGGGCTAAGTGATGGCGTTCTTATAACTGAAGCCAGTTTGAGTAGTGGTACACATCACACAAGAGATTTTGCACTTGATTATGGCAGAAATCTCTATTCTGTTCCAGGAAATATCGACAGCAGTTTAAGCGAACTTACAAATGAAATAATAAAGTCGGGACAAGGTATGTGCGTGACAAGTCCTTATGATATTTTAAAAGATTTTAGTATGCAAATATTAAAAGAAGGCAAGAAAGACAAAAAGGAAGAGCTTACTAAAGAAGAGCAACAAATTGTTTCACTTCTTAAAGATGGTATAAGAGATTTAGAATATTTGGCAAAAAATTGCAATATGAGCATAAATATTTTCAATAGTTATTTGACAACTTTAGAAATTCGTGGAATAATAAGTAGGCTGCCAGGCGGCTTTGTTATATTAAACTAATTGGAGGACATTTTGAAATTAGTAGTTATAGAATCGCCTTTTAAAAGAGAGGCACTTAAGAAATATTTGGGAGCTGATTATGAAATTTTTGCTACAAAAGGGCATATTCGTGATTTGCCTCAAAAAGGTCTTGCTATAGATATAAACAACAATTTTGCTCCAAAATATGAAAATGTTCCTGATAAGAAGGAACTTATTGAAGAATTAAAAAAGAAGGCACAAAAAGCCGATGAAGTCTTGATTGCTTCCGACCCCGACCGAGAGGGAGAGGCAATCGCTTGGCATGTGGCAAATATATTAGGATTTGATGCAAATCAAAATTGCCGTATAGAATTTAATGAAATATCTAAAAAAGCTGTGCAAGAGGCACTGCTTCATCCTAGAAAAATTGATTTAAAATTGGTAAACGCTCAGCAGGCACGCAGAATACTTGATAGGCTGGTGGGATATAAATTGTCTCCTATTCTTTGCAAAAAGATAGCACCAAAACTCTCTGCAGGCAGGGTGCAATCGGTGGCACTTAAACTTGTAGTTGACAGAGAGCGAGAGATACGCGCTTTTGTACCAGAAGAGTATTGGACGGTTACTGCGCTACTTAAAAAAGACAAGAGCCAAATCAAAGCGAGTTTGGCAACTTTTAACAAGAAAAAATTTGTTCCAAAAAACAAAGAAGAAGTGGATGGCATGCTTGAAAAAATCAAGGGAAAAGATTTTGTGGTTAGTGAAATTAAAAAAACTAGGACAAAATCTCATGCTCCTGCACCTTTTACCACTAGCAGTATGCAACAAGATGCTTTAAATAAACTTGGCATGACCTTGACAAGAACAAGTGCCGCTGCTCAACAGTTATATGAAGGGGTGGAAATTGCAGGCGAAGGAAAAATTGCCTTAATTACATATATCCGAACCGACTCTGTCAGAGTCTCACAAGATGCACAAAATGCCTGCCGCGAATTTATTAAAGAAAAATATGGCGAAGAGTTTGTTCCAGCAAAGCCAAATATATATCATACAAAAGACAACGCACAAGATGCTCATGAGGCTATCAGACCTATTACCATGTCGATAACTCCGCAGAAGGCAAAGGAGACACTTTCAAGTGACAACTATAGATTATATAAGCTCATATATGAACGCTTTTTAGCAAGCCAAATGAGCGAGGCGGAGTATTCTAATGTGGCTGTAAATTTTGATTGCGAGGGTTATGGCTTTAAGGTCAACGGCAAAACAATGGAATTTCCAGGTTATACAAGCGTATATAAAGAGTTTGTGGAAGAGGACAATAAAGAGGGCATGGCTGGTAAATTGCCTAGGCTAGAAGAGGGAGAAAGTTTGCCTTGTGAGAAATTGGAAAGTGAGCAAAAATTTACCAAACCTCCAACCCGTTACAGCGAAGCTACTCTTGTTAAAGCCATGGAAGAGAAAGGTATTGGCAGACCTGCAACATATGCCGCAACAATTACCGTGCTTGCAAGTCGCAAATATACACAAAAAGAAGGGAAATATCTTCATCCAACCTTGCTTGGCGAAAAAATAACTCAATATTTAGAAAAATTCTTTAGCGGGGTGATAAATGTAAAATTTACCGCGCATATGGAGCAGCGTCTTGATGATATTGCTCATAAAGAGGAAGATTGGCATAAAGTTGTATCAAGTTTTTATAGCGGCTTTGAAGATTTGCTTGTAAAGGCAGGGCAGAGCCGAGAAACCATGAAAGAGCCACCAAAGGAAACTGATGAAATATGTGAAAAATGTGGCGG
>CASDQU010000006.1 GCA_949282835.1 uncultured Bacillota bacterium
TAAGTATATTGCTCGCAATTTTGACCCCGATTTCTTATTTTAAAGGAGTTAGTATGAAAAATTTCATCAAGGGAGTTTTAAGTTTATCAATAATGCTTTTAATGGCTGGCATTTTTACTATGGTGCCATCTTTTGTGAATAAAATAAGCAAAGAGACAAGTCAAACAGAGCTGACAACAGCAACGGATGATGAAGCGTTAGCAAATAGTGATGTTTCTGCCTTGTCAACAGACTCGCTAGACGACAAAATTTATAACGGTTTAGAAGTTTATGTGATAGAGAGCGCAGCTGATCTTGCTTCTGTCGCTGCAAAGGTAAACAACGGCGAGACAGGGTATGCTTCTGCAAACTATTATTTAAAAAATGATATTAATCTTGAAGCAAGCAGCTGGACTCCTATTGGTACGGAGGAACACCCGTTTACGGGAAACTTCTTTGGTAACGATCGTACAATAAGCAATGTACATATCAACAACTTGACTGCGCCAACAAATACAGATAGCGGAATTGGACTTTTTGGAACGGTTAATGGAGGAACAATCTCTGACCTTACAGTAGCAGGCAACTTTTCTTATATGATTGATGGGCACGATGGAAAGATTGGTACTTTAGTTGGCAATATGACAGGCGGAGAGCTTATCAATGTCTATGATTTGACAATTTCATCATATCCTAGTGTTGGTAATAAAGCAAACCCTAAATATTTCCAAGGATTCGCAAAAGAAAATGGCAAGCTTTCAAACATAGATATAGCCGGCAATGTTGCTATTTATTCAATTAGCGGCGACGGAAAATTCTATCTTGCCGATCCTGATGGTCAAACTTTGTGGCGAGAAAGCACAAAGGTGCGAGTTGTGCTTAGTACAGGAAATACCGAGGATTCCAATTTATCAATAAAAAACCCTATTTATACAACTCATATTCCAAAATTGAGGGAGAAAATATCTGATGTTACAGCAACGGATAAATATGTATATCCATTACTTGCAGGAAGTAAAGCAACAATTCCGGCGGTTACGACTAATAGCGGAAATGTAAGCAAAATTAGTTTTACAACAACAAAGATAGAATTTTATTTGGACTATGACTATGGCAGTAGGAGCGGAAAATATTCTCTTCCTTATGATACTGCTTTTGCTGAGCTAAACGCGGACTCAGAATACAAGCAACACCTTAATCGAGTTGGATATTCGCTTACCAGTATCAATGGAATGACTATAAGTGAGATGGGAATGGTTTACAACAAAGCCTATCCAGTTTATTCAGAAGATAAAGGCAATAACACATTTGCGTGGGAGGCAAAGAAAGATAACCAGTTTCATATACAATTTATAAGCGAGAAAGGCGAAAATTGGAACTATGAATTCACGGAAACACCAGTCGTCACAATCGACGAAAAGGTAATTGAATGTGAAATAGACAGTACAAATAAACAGAATGTAATATACTCATATGGGGAATATACTTCAGGGCTGAATGTTGAAATTACTTTTAAACTTGATTCTCATTATCAAGTATCAAAAGTGGAAGAGGAAACAAACGCTTCAGGAGAACATCCAAACTATAATTATAGTACTTCCACAAGCGATTCATATTTAGAAGCTAAAATTTCGTCCAACTCTTTTACAGAGCAACCCGTTTATGAAGCAAAAGAATATACCATCACTATAAGCAATATTGTTGGTAATGGCGGGAAATATAATATTTATATTGAAAGGACGCCTGTAAACACAGAAATTAAATTTAAATTCCCAAATCAGGGCTCTTCAGTTACTTCTTCTATTAAATATTCCTTTGTTCAAAAGGATGACCCTACCACTAACGAGGATGACCCTGAAACTATTGAGATTCAATCAGGACAAACACAAACAATAAATATAGACCTAAAACTTGGTCAAATACAATATTTTAAAATTGAAATAATTAGCCCTTCTTCTGTTTTTATTCTCAATTTAAACCCTAACAATAATCTAAGCGTTACCGACACAAACCAACAACCCGTTGAGGCAAATATGGGAACTTCGCAAGAATTAAATTTAAAAATGTTAGCCTTTCCAACAGGGGCTGGGAATGCTCCTTCGTTAGAAATTATAATTGGGAAAAAGCTTGCCCAGGTTAAGACTGAAGTTTATGATGAGGATGGCACTAAAATAGAAGAGTTAGAGGGAGCAACCATTTCTATCAATGGAGAGGAACAAGTGGCAATTAATGACACCAGCTTTGTTCCTATAACTAGTGCCGCTGACGAAGAGGCTAGTATAGTCTTTACTGATATAAATAGTATTTATGGCAGTATTAGTCGTGAGATTATTCCAGCTGCAGGCACTCCAAATGATGAACTAAAAACTCCATATGATGGCACAAAGGGCATATATACAGTTAAAATTACTCTTTATAAAAAATCATATAAACTTACCAACGAAGACATTGGATTTGCACGTCATGAAGACATAACCAACCTACAAGGGGGCACACGTTATACCCTTGGCGGCAACCCGTCTTTTGTTGAAAAATTATTCGATTATTCAGTCAAAAATGGCACAGATGTGATTTTTAGCACTTTTGATGGTCAAACAGGATCAAACAATCCATTTAAAATTGAAGATACTTTAACAGTGACAGTCGCATTGACAGAACTTGGAAAACAATTAGTTTATATTCCAGAAGAAAATTTTGCAACATTCTTAGAGACGGTAAATGACGAAATCAGCGAAATCAAAAATCTTTCACATGCTGACGACACATGGACATTTGATATTGTAGTTGGCAAAGTTCGCCCTCAAGTCAATGTCAATTTTGCATTTAAAAATATCACTCTTAAATTTGACGGAGTGGTTGATGATAGTCATGGAACGGTTAAGGATGAAGAGTTTTCTGTGAATGGAAAATTGACATTAACATTAACAGGAAAATACCAGTTTAATGAAACAAATAATGAAATTTCATTGAAAGACTTAAACGACATTACTCAAGATTTAGACGATATTACTATTAATTTAAACACTCAATATTATCTTTTGGGATGGTATTTGCAAAATGGAGACACGCAAGGTGTAGATTTAACAGAGCAAGGTGGAAAGCAATTTGGGAGCTATAAAAATGCTAATACATTTACTAGTTACACAACCGCAAATCAAGCCTCTTTTGATTTTACAATAAAAGCAATAGTAGGCGATAGACAGATAAAAGTTACATATGATGCGGGCGAAGCTGGCAATGGCGAACTGGTTATGGCTGATGGCTC
>CASDQU010000007.1 GCA_949282835.1 uncultured Bacillota bacterium
CCATTTCCAGTGGCGATAGAGAAAAGGATCCACCTGTACACATACCGAACACAGAAGTTAAGCTTTTCATCGTCGAAAATACTTGGCTGGTGACGGCCCGGGAAGATAGAACACTGCTGGAATACCATTTAAGTAGGCGCATGAGCCTACTTTTTTGTTTATAAAAGTTGTATTAAGTAAAATAACTGCAGTGTTCTGCCACGCTTTCCGCGTGCGTTTTGCTTTTGCAAAACATCTTCCCGGGCAGCCGGGATGAAAAGGCGCACACTCTTTTCCACGCATAAAGTGTTAGAGAAAAATAGCAACGCACAGAGTTTTGTCTAGCCTTGCGAAATGCGCTGCATTTCTAAGAACACTGCTGGAATATAAAAAGCCTAACCGCAAGAGGTTAGGTTTTTTGTTTTTAAATATGTTTAGTCGTGCAACATTTGGTTGCAGAGCGGGGATGAGGTTTGAGTTTGGAAATGTTTAGTCGGATAGTCGTGCAACATTTGGTTGCAAATATATTGACATAAGGAGAATAGTGTGTTATTGTTTATCAAAGGAGATTACATTTTATGGATAATGTTGTATATGATGTGGTAGAAAGCGGAAAAATTGATGTTAAGTCGCCCTCAATTATGGAAAGGACAATTATAACTTTTAAAAGCGAGCAAGAAGCTTTAAAATATATAGAAAAATATTGTTATGGCGGGAATTTTAAAGTAAGAGCGCGAAATTTAACTAAAGTCTTTGAAAATGTAGAAGATTATGAAAAATTTGACCCAAATGCACAACTAAATGCTAAAAAGATAGAAATGCAAAGATTAAAAAATGAGGGCATTGAATTGCCTGGAGAATATGCTATAGCAGAAAAAATTGCAAAAAATAGATTTAGTGGTGGAAAAGATTACATTTTCCATGACATTTTTGCCATTGAAGAGGCTGAGGAAATTATAGAGCAGGTGAACCTTGAAGAACTGGAAAAGGATGGAAAGGTATTAATTAAATATCCAAGAACAAATAACTATGCCCTTATTTCTCAAGAGCAATTTGCTATTTTAAGAGAGGCGCTCAAAGAAAGACTTGCTAAGATTGAAAAGGCCGAACAAGATTTTAATGAGTTTGGTGATTAGAGGTAATAGGAGAATATTTATTAGACAGGTTTTTTAGCCTGTTCAGACTGTTGAAAAAGGGCGCGACCGAAAAATTCAGCGAATTTTTCTTGCGGTGTTTTCGTCAAAGGCTACGCTTATGTCAAGTTGTTAAAAACAACTTAGACTTTAACGCTCGCCTTTTCCTCTCCCCATAAATGTCAAAGCATTTACGGGGTGTCCCAAATAAAACACCTAAAAACAGTCATTTAGGAGAACTAAACTCCTGCTTTTAGGCATTTTTCTCCCCTTGCATCGCTTGTTTTTGAACAGTCTGATTTATTTGTCTACAAGCCGACAGGTTTTTTAGCCTGTTCTATTTTTCTCGCCTAATTTTATTTGCGCTTTTTCAAGTATTTTGATAAAATATATTAGAAAGCCAAGTCAACGAAGTTGTGTTTGAAAGCGGCTGATGGTCATACATATATGTGATGACACAATTTATTATGTAAACGCGGCTGCAATTTTGTTTTATAAACAAAGTGAGAGAAACAATATCACATAGTTTACACTATCTATTAAATTATCAGGAGCAAATATGAAAGATAAAAGTCATGACGGCACACAAAATAAGGAACATATAAGCGATATTATAGAAAAATGTGAAATGCTTTTTGCAAATATTCAAGATAATACCGACTTGGCAGTGCGGCTTTTTTCATTACAAGAAGGCGACATTGTTGATAAAGATATTTTGGATGCTGTAAAGCTTGACTGTGAAGATATCATTCAAATTGAAAAGCTTGCTGATAACTATATTTCACAAATATCAAACTATAAAAATCAAATTATTCAAGATAGTGAACATGGCGAGATTTTAAGTATTTATAATGAACTTAAATCTATGGAAAACAAATCAGCCAAACTGGTAGAACAAATATTAAAGGTAAAATAATATAATTTAAATGGAGGGGAAATTGGAAGCTAAAGATGAATTTTTGGACATTTATTATGATAATATAGATAGAGATGGCGCAGACAAATTACTTGATTGGCTTGAAAAGTCGGACTTTTTTACCGCTCCAGCGAGCACCTCTAGACATTCAGCATATAAAGGCGGGCTATGCGCTCATTCTGTCAATGTGTATAAACGCTTTGTCAAACTTTTAGAGAGCGAATATGGCAAAGAGTGGGAGCAAAAAGTTAGCAAGGAGAGCGTTGCCATAATGGGACTGTTGCATGATGTGTGCAAAGTTGATATATACAAAGAAGATTATCGTAATGTCAAAGACGAATCGGGTACATGGATAAAGAAGCCATATTATAAACTTGAAGATTCGCTGCCTTATGGACATGGCGAAAAGTCTGTCTATATTATTTCTGCTTTTATGAAACTGACTAGAGAAGAGGCACTTGCAATTAACTGGCATATGGGCGAATATGACCAAAGAGTTAAAAATGGCGGAAGTTATATGATGGCAGAGGTCTTTTATAGATATCCAATTTGTTTTCTAATGCATCTGGCAGATTTATCGGCAACATATCTGGATGAAAGACCATTAGATTGAGCGGCTAAGCCTATAATTTTTAAAGATTTTTTCAAAAAATAAATATAAATGATATATATTTAAAAATCACTATTGACAATAAAGGGATTTTGCAGTATAATTATGTTAAATATAGGAGGATGTTATGGTGGTACACAGTCAAGAGATTGAATCTTATGTAGACACAGAAAAAAAAGGGGAAAAATCCGCGCCTAAAAATAATACTTCTGAAAAGGGAAAGGAAGGTAAAAATGGCGAAAAAGAAGCAACAGCTACTGTTTCATCAAGCGGTATTGTTTCAGATGCTAGTCCATCTACTACTCCAGATCCAATAGGCGCTGTAACCATCGACAAAAAAGATGAAACACCAGCAAATTCAAGTGTGACAAATAGTGGCATGGTTAAATCTAAAAAGCCAGTAAAACCAGCTAAAATTATTGTAGCAGTGCTGTTGGGTCTTACAATAGTAGGTGCAATTATTGGAGCTGCTGTAGGCTGGGCTAAGACACAAGATAAAGTTGACAAAACAGCAGGTCAATTAGGAGTTGTCTCTGGTCAATTAGCAGAAGAGGAGAATAATAAAAATAATGCTATAAATAACAATCAACAAACTATCACAGCGTTCTATAATACTGTAGCTCAAAATGTAGAAAAAGCTGTCGCTGACTATAATGACGCTAAAGGTGCATTTAATGCCATTGGCAAAAATCCTGGAGATCCTAATTATGACGCAATCGCTGAAGTAAATGGTGCTTTGCAAGATAAATATGATAGTTTGGCTGCTTTACAAGCAGAGTTTGAAGTTTACGCAACACAATATAAAAATGGAGAGTTGTCTGATAAGGCGTATAGAGAAATCTTAACTCAACTAAATAACCAAGCAAACCAAGTAATCAATGAGGCAGACAACCTAGAAAACTTGTGCGCAAATTACAGTGTTTACTCTGTCACAGTTTACCAAAGTGCTTTATCTAAAGATAAAGTGCAGAAACTTTTAGGAGATAAAACTATAGTCGGCAAAGTTACAGGAGTAGAAAGTTGTAAGTACTGGAGTGATACCGGTAAAGTACAAATAGTTGTGAAAATACAAGAAGCAGAGTGCCCTGGGGTTACCGCAAAAGAGTATATTAGAGTGATTGAAGCTGATGTTACCCCTGGTCAAAAAACTACATCATTTAAAATTATCACAGACGAATTAGTTGGTAACAAAACAGTAACAGCGCACACTTATGAAATTGCGCCTAAATCTGATATGGGTGCCAATGCAAATAGCAATGTTGATGTTGGATATTTTAAATCAGCAAAAAGAGATAAGAAAACTGGACTTATTACCTCTGAAGCCGGTGCAGTAGTTATGGTCTATGATGATACAGGCGCGCCTATTTATATTGAAGAATTTTTCGCTGATAGTAAAACAGATTCGAAAGACCATACACCTGAAATGATAGAACAGTTAATAAAAGAAACGCAAGAATATATAGAAAGCCTTAAACTTCAAGGAATGAAAGTGGTTGGTAAAGTAGGCGATTATTTTCTTGTGGTGCCAGACGATGAGAGAGGCATGTAATCTTTCTAACAATAAGTTTGATAAGATAATAATAAAAGTTCGGCATATGCCGAGCTTTTTTATATAAGTTAATAATGAATTATTTTTAAATTAAATCAAAAATCTTTTATTATATATTATGATTTGCTTTACTTAATCATTATTAGTTTTATAAAAAATTCACAAAAAAACAGTTGACAAAACTGGTCAAATATGATAATCTTTAAGAGCATTGTTATGGGGGATTAGCTCAGCTGGCTAGAGCGCTTGCCTTGCAAGCAAGAGGTCATCGGTTCGATTCCGATATTCTCCACCACTGCTTTAGAGTGCGGCTTTTTAAGTCGCCTTTTTATTTTTGCCAGTCTCATTTGCGATATCTTGAAAAATTGCAATCATTTTGAAGATAATAAAGCATATTTAATAAGAAGAAGAGTTTCTATCTTCTATATTTTGCTCTTTTTTCTTATATGCCCAATATTTATTTAAAGAAAATTACTATTTTTTTTGTTTTGCTATTGAATTTCTAGAAATACTGTGGTATAATAATACTAATTATGGAGGGGTTATGTCTAAACTTTTAGTTAAAATATTATCAGTTTGTGCATTTATTGTTCTTATTCCATTGATTGTTGTTGGTTCTGCCTTGTGCGTAACTGAAGCTAGGGCTGTTACTTTGACAATCTATCAAGCAGGAGAAGAAAGACCAGCAGATGTAAAAGGTCTTGCCATTGCACAGCCAAGCCTTGCAATATATATTGATGATGAAAGACAGCAAGATGAAGAGGGTAATGCTCTTACAACTATTTCTGTGCCAAAGAATACCGAGGTTGAGGTAAGACTTGAAAATTATGGTGCATATACCTTTGCAGGTTGGTATAAGGGAAATATCCAAGACCCAACAAGTGCGGGAAAGGCAAGCTTTACTGGCTCTGAATATGCCTTTACAATTCGCGGAAATACTGCACTTACAGCTATAAGAAATATCAAGACTTATAATATCACTTATGGCGGAAGTTACGACAATAAAGATCCTATGGATATTGATCCTGCAAATGCCACTGTTTATTATAATCAAGAGCTTGTAACAATAGCTGGAAGAGCTGGCGCAGAATTTGACGGTTGGTATATTTCTAATATCAGCGACTCAACAGATAGCCAACCTACAATGTATGCTAATTGGAGTGAGGTTACAGGAGTAGAAAATAGTTATATATTAAATCCTTATTGGTCAGACATGATGGTATTTGAATACTATGCTAGCGATAAGACTACTGTAATTGCTAGAGAGTATTGTGCAGAAGAAAGCTTGAGCAGTTATCAATTAATTGCTGCAGACGACTCTAGAGTACTTGAGGCGGTTACCAGTGGTTATACATTTGCTGGCTGGGTTGATGAAAGTGGACTTCCAGTAGATTTAAGCAAAGTTGAATTTGTTCCAAATGCTTACAAGATTTACCTAAGTGAAAAGATGGTAGACTATAAAGTAAATGTAAAATTCAATGCAATTAGCGATAAGATTGACACTATTTCTTACAATGTAAAAGATGGTTTTGGTGTTTATAGTGTTACAAGAGATGGATACAATTTTGTAGGCTTTGAATACAATGGCAGCACTTATACTGCTAGTGGCAATGATTATGTAAGTGAAAATGCTAGACTAGGAAATGTAGTTGTAAATTCTAGTGAGCCTATCGAAATTACAGCAGTTTGGGATTGTGTATATCCAGATATTAATTGGACTATTAATTTCCAATATGAAATTGGTGGTGGTTATATCTTCCCTTCTAACACAACGATTGACCCAATCAAAGTTATAGACCAAATAATGTATATTGAAGATAGCAACGAATTTATTCAACTTGAAGATGCAATTTACAGCTTTGCAACTGATGCAGATATAAACAATCTTTACACATATATTGATGGCGAGTATGTTAAAGTGCAATATGCATATGTTGATGTTTCAGTCAATGCTGGAAATATTTACACAGAATTTGGCGCAAGCCTCAACCCTGCAGAAATCACTTTTGGAGACATTTTATATCAAATCTTTGATAATCCAGATGGTGCATTTGCAGGCTTAGAAGATAATGAAATAAACAATATTAGTATTGTATTTAGATTTAAACTTGCTGCTTAATGAAAGGGGATAGTTGAGAGACGGCTGAAAGAGCCGTCTTTTTTTGTGTGTAATTTTTTTGCGTATAAATCATTGTAATTTGAATAGGTTTTGTGGTCATATATTTATTTTGATAATATTAAATCTTAAAATAATTAATAATTCCTTTATTTAACAAATGATTATAATAATTTCTTTATATAACAAAAAATTATTAATTATTTCTTTATTTTAACTGACAAAGAAATATATTTGATTTTTGAGAATTGTTATGATAAACTAAACTTATGGAAATTAAAAAAGCTATCTATCAAATAAGCGTGACTGATAAAAATAAAATTATCAATGACAATTTGCCAGAATTTGCCTTTGTTGGGCGCAGTAATGTGGGCAAGTCTTCAATTATAAATTATTTGACAAATGTAAAATCTCTTGCCAAAACTTCTTCCACGCCGGGCAAAACTAAAATGGTAAATTATTTTTTAATAAATGACATGTTTAGGTTTGTCGACTTGCCTGGTTATGGTTTTTCAAAGACAGGAAAGGTTCACAGGCAGGTTTGGGCAGGTTTAATTGGTGACTATCTTTTAAATGCCAAGAATTTGCTTAATATTTTTGTGTTGCTTGATATTAGACATTTGCCATCATCTCTTGACAAGCAGATGATTGACTTTTTGCTGTTTAATAACTTGCCTTTTACTATTTTGGCGACTAAAATAGACAAGCTTTCTAAAAGCAAACTCAATCAAAATGTGGAAAGAATTGCAAAAGAGTTAAATTTAAGAAAAGAAATGATAATTTTAACAAGCAGTTTAAATAAACTAGGCAAAGACAAAGTGTTAGATTTGATACAATACAAGTTAGAGGAATATGAAGAAAATGCAGGAGATTAAAAATACTACTATTTTTGACTATGGTTTTGATGGCGAGGGAGTTGGAAAAATAGACGGAAAAATCTGTTTTGTTCCTTATAGTATAAAAGATGAAAATATAGATGTTAAGATAATCAAAGAAAATGCAAATTTCACTAGGGGAGAGATTATAACAATTCACAACCCAAGCAATCTTCGAATTAAACCACTTTGTCCATATTTTGGCAAGTGTGGAGGTTGCGCCTATCAGCATATGCCTTACCAAGAAGAGCTTACAATCAAAAAAGAATTATTTTCACGACAATTAAAAAAAGTCAATTACACTGGGCAAACTGATATAATTGCCTCATCTAATCATTATTGTTATCGTAACAAAATTAGACTTTTCGTTAAAAATGGCAAGCTTGGTCTAAAAAAACGAGGTAGCAATGATATTGTTGAGATAAAAAGTTGTCAAATTTGCAAGGAAGAGATTGGCGACGCCATTTCTAAAGTCGATTTATTTTTATCGGGCAAGAAAATTTATCATTTGTTTGATAGTATAGAAATTGGATATTTTAATAATCAAGGCATTATAATTTTTTATAAAAATCGAATATGTGATGTTGATTATCAAGGGCTAATTCTTAACTTATTAAATGATTTTAATATTTATGAAAGTTATAAAAAACAGATAAAAACAATATTTGAAAATAATAATATCTCTTTTACATCTCTTGGAATTAAAGTTCAGCTGTCGCCTTTTAGTTTTCATCAAGTCAATGATGAGGTGGCTAAAGAGTTATATAATCGTGTTATTAGCAATATAAAAGGGGAGTTCGTTTTAAATTGTTATAGTGGCGGCGGCTTACTTAGCGGCATGATATGCAAATCTGGCAAAAAGGTTATAGCCATTGAGCTTGGAAAGCATGAGCATGAAGAGGCTGAAAGATTAAAATATCACAATGCTCTTAAAGGGCTTACAAATATTCGGGGCGATTGTGGCAAGGAGCTAAAAAATTTAAATTTAGATTTTGATACTATCATTGTTGACCCTCCAAGAGGCGGGCTAGACAATTTAGTGGCGACAAACTTAAATGATAGGCGGCTGGAACGGCTGATATACATCTCTTGCGATAGTGCGACCCTTATACGAGACTTATTAAAACTTACAAATTACAAAATTAACAGAGTATATCTTTTGGATATGTTTGCAAGAACGGGCGAATATGAATGTTTGGTGATATTAGATAAATTTAATTCTCAGTTGAAAAATGTATAAAAATATTTTTTAAATTTTGGTTTTAATGTTATACTAATAATAGGAGGCGCATGGTGGGAATTTTAAAAAGACCTGAATTTATATATTATGAAGACGCATTGGAAGGCTTTACCTCTGCAAGAAAAAAATTAAATGAGTTGATTGAAAATAATCCTGCAAAATTCAAAGCGGCATTTTTAGAATATAAAAAAGCTGCAGGCTCAGGAGACCCTATTGCTATGGACATAATCGCCTACTATTACAAGTCAGGGGTGCAAGGTCTTTTAGGTGAAAATTATCAAAAATATCTTTCTTGGGAGATTTTAGCTGGCGCAAGAGGAAATGAACTTGCCATTGAAAAACTGCAATTTTTATTCACCTATGCCTATGAGCAGATTTTGGATAGCGATAAATATGAAGATATTGAATACAAAAATGACATTGATGAATATAATGCCATCTATGTAATTGGCAAGGCTATTTGCAAAATTTTAGTACGCCAAATGGAAATTTTCCCGACTGATATGGCAAAGGAGGAGGATGAAGAAGCTCCTTTCAATCAAGATATTTTTAATAGATTTAGAAGAACGGTTGACCAGTCAATTCCTAAAATTATAGATTTTATGGCATAAATAGAAGCGCCTTTAAAAGGCTTCTATTTTTCTTTAAATATAGTTGCTAACATTGTTAATCTGTCATTTATAATTTTTTTTAATTCAAATTCAAAATTTGACTCTTCGCTTAACTGTAGCAATACTTTTAATAATTGACTTTCAAGGCCAAGGAATATTAAAAAACAAGTTGTTTTGTCATGTCTATAATGATGATTTACAAGAGGCTCTTCATAATCGAATATTATACGCAATTTTTTTATTTGCCTCTCATTTAATGAATAAAAGCTTGAGGTATTTAAAAATCCTCCCATTAAAAATAGGCATGTTTTTATTTTAGAAATTAGTTCAAAAGCTTTTGTGATAAGCTCTTGATTTTTTTCACTATCTATTTTTATAAAAACAAAGCCATGTTTTTTTAAAGCATTAGAATATGCTTTAGCCATAGTCTCATATTCATCTATGCTTAAAATTTGCTCATCATTATATTCCATATTTGCGCCCTCAAATTTATTTATTCCTATTGATTATTTTTGGTGACTTTAACTTTTTTTTAGAGGGCAAGATTGTACTAAGGTAAAAGGTTGTTAAAAAATAGCAAGAGTATCTTGCTATTCAGACTGTTGAAAAACTGCGCGACCGAAAAATTCTTTGAATTTTTCTTGCGGTGTTACTGAAAAACACCTAAAAACAGTCATTTAGGGAAACTAAACTCCTGCTTTTAGGCATTTTTCGAGCCTTGCCTCGCTTGTTTTTGAACAGTCTGATTTATTTGTCTACAAGCTGAATAGCAAGAGTATCTTGCTATTAATTTAATTGAGCATCATCTAAATCGTTTGAATTGTTGGCATTTTGAGTGAGAGCTTTGTCATAAATTTTTAATCTATCTAATTCTATTGTACCATTTTCTTTACCAAAAAATTCTTGAATATTTTCAAGGTAAAATTCATCAAGTCCATGTGGCATTGAGCTAATAAATTTCTTATGATAACTATTCCCTAATTTGTCTTTTGTGACTTTTCCTTGCATTGATTTAAAAGTTAAAAAATTTTTAATATCACTAACGCGAGCATATTCAGCCCCAAATTTTACCACCAAAACCTTGCCAACAAATTCTCCATCTATATTATAATTTTCTGTATAAGTTTTACCTGCAAAAAAGATAGGCTCTTTTTGATAATAGCTACATTTATATAGGTCGGCTATAAATATTTGTCTTTTGTTAATTTGCATTTTTTTCTCCTTAAAATTATCTGTTTTTATAAACTAAAATTATTCTTTTTCATTGTCATCTTTGTGATTGACATTTTGTGCTAGCGACATTAGCTTTTCTCTTTTATAAGTCTTTTTGTATAAATCTATATAGCCTTTAGATGCCATTCTTAGCTTTGAACAAAGAAAATCTTTTAAGGCAGTCCCTTCTTTAGAATGCTGCTCACAGAAATTGACAAGTTTGCCATTTAGAACATATACATTTTTTTCTATTTTTTTGTCAATAACAGTTGATTTAGGCACAAACACAGGATAGATATCAGTACTTTTTGTAATATCGCCAACATGTTCGCCACTATCAATTAAAAAAGCTTGGTTTCTATAAAAAACATCATCTATTACATCATCAGTGCTACAAAACTCAATTTGGTCACCATTAAATTTGAAATACATTTTATGTGCATAAATTCCATATTCTTCATAAAATTTGATGTGTTTTTCTTCATTTGCAAATTCCATATATACTCCTTTGTATTTTATTATATCACAAAAAAATTTAATTACAAGAATTAAAAATAAATTTTTGACCAAAAATT
>CASDQU010000008.1 GCA_949282835.1 uncultured Bacillota bacterium
TTTTCTATTTGGTCGCCTCTTGAACATTTTTTTGATAGGGGAATTAATAGCATTGGTTTTTTAAGTGCCAAGAACTCATTGATAGCGCCTGAGCCTGCCCGCGATACAACCAAATCAGCCCAGTCAAGATAGTCGCCCATATTATCGGCATAATCTACCTGTTTGTAACCTTTTTTAACAAGTATATTTTTAAAATTTTTGCCAGTTAGATGTAAAACATTGTACTTTTTGCAAAGTATGTCAATATTTTCTAATATGATATCATTTAAAAACTTAGCACCGCTCGAACCGCCTACTACCAGTAAATTGGATTTGTTTTTATCAAATTGGGATAAGTTTAAATTATTTTTGTTGCCATTTAATATCTTTTTTCGTATAGGTTGACCGGTAAAGATACATTTAGGAGAGGAGATGGCTGTTTTTTCAAAAGAAAGGCACATCACATCGCAGTATTTTAGTATAATTTTATTTGCCAGTCCCATACTCAAATCTGATTCATGGCTTATAACTGGAATTTTAAGCATATGTGCAGCTATTACGACAGGTACAGCTACATATCCTCCTTTAGAGAATACAATATCGGGTTTAATCTTTTTTAATATTTTTTTTGCCTCAATGATTGAAAAAAGAAGTTTAAAAGGAATTAAAAAATTTTTAAAGGTGATTTTGCGCACAAGTTTGACCGCTTTTATCATGTGATAGCTAATATCCTTTTCTTTTGCCAATATTTCCCTTTCCATGCCATCACCACCGATGAAATGCACTTCAAAATCATCGCCAAGATTTTCTCGTACGGCAAGAGCAGGATATACATGCCCAGCAGTTCCGCCACCAGTTAAAACAATTTTTTTCATTATATCTCCTAAATTATCATACGCAAAACAGGACTTTTTATTACAAGATGCAGATTTAAACAAATGAATATTTATCTATAAAAATGTATAATTATGCAAAATATTAAATAAAAATGCTCCTTTTGATATTTATTTTGTTTTTCTAAAATTTTTGAGATTTTATCAAGTCTTTTTCTTAGATACAATGTAAAGTATTTGCGAATTTTGCAAAAAAATAATTGTTTAAAAAAAATAATTATGTTATACTAAAATAGCAAGGATTTTTAAATAGGAGAAGAAATGGCGGAAAAGAATTATGATGCAAAAGATATAGTTGTACTTGAAGGGCTAGAGGCTGTTAGACTTCGTCCTGGTATGTATATAGGCACAACCGGCTCTAAAGGTATGCATCACCTTCTATGGGAAATTGTAGATAATGCTATTGATGAAATTTCAAATGGCTATGGTGATACTATAACAATAACACTCAATACTGACGGGTCAGCAACTGTTGAAGATAATGGCAGAGGAATACCTGTTGATAATCATCCAACACTTCACAAGTCAGGAGTTGAAGTAGTTTATACTACTCTTCATGCAGGCGGCAAGTTTAATACTGACAATTACAAGTTTTCAGGCGGCTTGCATGGCGTTGGCGCATCGGTAACAAATGCTCTTTCAAAATGGTGTAATGTTACAGTATACAAGGGCGGGAAGGAGTATTATATAGGCTTTCATTCATATATGGATGAAGATGGTAAAATGCATAGCGGTGTAGCGGTAGAGCCTCTTAAGATGATAGGCAAGACCAACAAATCGGGAACAAAAGTTACCTTCTTGCCAGATAGTGATATGTTTGGCAATTTAAAATTTAATTTTGAAACAATTTGTAATCGCGCTCGCGAACTTGCATTTTTAAACAAAGGGCTCAAAATCAAACTTGTAGACCTTAATAGTGAACGGGATGAGTTTTATCATTATGAAGGCGGCATAAGCGACTTTGCAAGCTATCTTGTAGAGGGGAAAAATAAGCTCTTTTCAAAGCCAATATATTTTCATGGTGAAGACAAAAACTTTGATTTAGAAGTTGCCTTTATTTATACCGATAGCTACACAGAAAGCTCTTTTTCATTTGTAAATAATATTCCTACCATAGAAGGTGGTACACATGAAACAGGTTTTAGAAGTGCATTTACTAAAGTGATGAATGAATATGCAAGAAATAGCAGTCTTTTAAAAGACAAAGAGGCAAATTTACTTGGTGAAGATTTTAGAGAGGGACTTACCGTTGTACTTAATGTCAAGATGAACAATGTTCAATTTGAAGGACAAACTAAGACCAAACTAGGGAATCCAGAAGCCAAGACACTTGTAGAGGGGATAACGATAAAAGAGTTGTCAACCTTGCTTAAGGATAGAAAAAATTCAACAGCAGCAGAAATTATTGTCAACAAAGCGAAGGGAGCAGCCAAAGTAAGAGAGGCGGCTAAAAAAGCCAAAGAGCTTACAAGAGCAAAAAACTCAGCTGAAAATTTCAATTTGGTAGGCAAACTTGCGGCAGCCACTTCTAAAAATAGAGAGAATGCAGAATTATTCATTGTAGAGGGTGACTCGGCAGGAGGGTCTGCTAAACAAGGTAGAGATAGGCGCTTTCAAGCCATCTTACCTTTGCGCGGAAAACCTCTTAATGCCGAGAAAAAGCGTATCGACCAGGTGCTTGCCAATGAAGAGATTAGAACAATTATTTCAGCTTTAAATACTGGAATAGGCGAAGATTTTGATTTGTCAAGTTTAAGATATAATAAAGTTATAATTCTAAGCGATGCCGACCAAGATGGTGCTCATATTCGTGCAATTTTACTAACTTTCTTCTTTAGATATATGCGCGAACTTATTAATGATGGTCATGTATACATTGGGTTGCCACCTTTATATAAAGTATATAAAAAAGATTATACCGAATATGTCTATTCTGACAATGAGCTGCCACAGGCTATTGCAAGAGCAGGGAGAAATTATAGCCTGCAAAGGTATAAAGGTCTTGGAGAAATGAACCCAGAACAGCTTTGGGATACTACCATGGACCCAGAAAAGCGCAATTTAATTCAGGTAACAATAGAAGATGCTGCCGAGGCAGAAAAGATGGTGACTACACTTATGGGAGATGATATAGAAGCGCGAAAAAAATATATAAATGAATATGCAAATTTTGATAAAGAAGATGAATTTTTGAAAAATTACAAAAAAATATAAAATTTTGCTATAAAAAATCAATAATCAGGAGAAATTATGCAGGAAGAGAATTTTGAACAAGAAAAAATGGAATACGAAAGTGGCAAAATGGAAGAAAACTCTTTAGAGCCTAACAATTTAGGGAATGGCGGTGAGAGGGGTATTATTTACAAAAGCATGAGTGAAGTGCTTCATGAGTCAATGATACCTTATACCGAATGTGTCGTTATGGATAGAGCCTTGCCTAGAGTAGAAGATGGACTTAAGCCAGTTCAACGCAGAATTCTCTATTCAATGCTTGAACTTGGCGTTACACCAGATAAACCTTACAGAAAATCTGCTAGAATTGTAGGTGATTGTCTTGGTAAATATCATCCTCATGGTGATAGCTCTGTATATGATGCAATGTGTCGAATGGCACAAGAGTGGGTTCTTCGTGCACCACTAGTAGATGGACATGGTAACTTTGGCTCTATAGATGGTGATAGTCCTGCAGCTATGAGATATACCGAAACTAGAATGACACCACTGGCACTTGAGCTTATGCGAGATCTTGATAAAGATACTGTAAGGTGGAGCTTAAACTTTGATGATACTTTGAAAGAACCTGATATGTTTCCAGGAAGATTTCCAAATCTTTTAATAAATGGTGCGAGCGGTATTGCGGTTGGTGTTGCCACCAATATTCCGCCACATAACCTTGGTGAGACCATAGATGGTGTGGTGGCATATATCGATAATCCAAACATCAAGCTTGAAGCGATGATGAAGATAATAAAAGGTCCAGATTTTCCATCAGGCGGCGAAATTATCGATGAAGAAGGGGGACTAAAGCAGGCATACAGCACTGGAAAAGGAAAGATAATTATTAGGTCAAAAGTCATGATTGAAAAGAGTGGCGACCGAAGCAGTATTGTTATTACAGAACTTCCTTATCAGGTAAACAAAGCTCAGCTGCTTCAAAAAATAGCAGAGTTAAAAGAGCAGAATAAAGATAAACTTGCCTCAATAACCGAAATTAGAGATGAGTCTGACAGAAATGGCATGCGGGCTGTGATTAGACTTAAAAAGGAAGCTGATCCAAAGAAGATATTAGAGTATCTTTTTAAAGCTACCAACATGCAAATATCATATAGTATCAATATGGTAGCGATTGCAGGCGGCAAGCCCAAACTTTTAAGTTTGCTTGAGATAATTTCCTACTATGCACAATATCAAAGAGAAATTATAGTAAGGCGTACAAAATATGACTTAAATCAAGCAAAAGAGCGGGCGCATATTGTAGAGGGATTGTTGATAGCCATTAAGAATATAGATGAGGTTATTAAAATAATCAAAAAATCGGCGACAACGACAGAAGCTAAACAGCGGCTGAGAGATAGATTTAATTTGTCAGACCGTCAAGCGCAAGCCATTTTAGATATGCGTCTTGCAAGACTTGTTCATCTTGAAGTAGACAAACTTGAAGAAGAACTAGCAATGCTTAAGAAAAAAATTGCTGAGTATGAGGCAATTCTTTCTTCAAAGAAGGCACAATATGATGTTGTCAAAAAAGAAATTCTTGAAATAAAGAAGGCATATAACACTCCTAGACTTTCAAAAATAGGCAATGATAAGTCGATAACGATTGTTGCTAGCGAAGAGAATGATGAGAGTGGTAAAAATTTTGTGCTAGCAATATCTGCAGGAAATACCATTAAAAAGGTAACATCAAAAAATTATTCAATGTCACAAAAAACACTTTCAGATAATTCTACTATAACTGATATTGCAAAGCAAATTGAAAATGTCAGCGGCAGTGATACCATTTTAATTTTCACCAGCCAAGGCAATGCAATAAAGGTAAATGTAGGTGCGCTTAAAGAATGTAAGTGGAGAGATAAAGGCTTTAGCCTGCTTTCAATAGAAAAATCTACCGTACTCAATGAAATTCCAGTTTGTATTATGAAAATGCCAAAAGAAGGACAAATTCTTTTTATGACCAAACAAGGCATGGTTAAAAAGAGTGAGGCAAGTGATATAGTTGTAAATAAGTCATTCTATCAAGTTTGCAAACTTCAAGAGGGAGATGAGGTTATTTCAGTTGAAATTGATAAAATGGGCAAGAGTATATTAATGCTTTCACGAAAAGGCATGTCGCTAAATTTTGAAAAGGGCGATATTCCAACTCAAGGTCGTATTTCTGGTGGCGTACGAGGCATCAATTTGGAAGAGGGTGATAGTGTAATTTTTGCAAGTCAACTTGATTATTCTCATGTGGTAGTTGTAACTGACAATGGCTTTATAAAGAAAATTCCTTGCACTCAATTTGCTCTATCGGCAAGGTATAGAAAGGGACTAAGATATGTCAATTTTGCAAAAAACTGTCAAAATGTCTTCTATGCTTGCAGTGCAAATGGCAATATAACTTTAGCAGTTGATTTTGGACTTAAGATACTTGCTCTTGATACTAAGAAGCTGCCAGAAAGTGATAGGCTATCAAGTGGCAATGAGATAATTAAGAAGAATTTCTTTACAATTAATAAGATGAACTAATTTAAAGGCTCAAATTTGATAATTATCAAGCTTGAGCTTTTTATTAAATTCATTTGACACTTTTAGCTATATTTGTTAATATGAATTTAGAAAGTAGTTTATAAATCAAAATAACTTTCTATAAGGAGGGAAAATGGAAAAATCAAAGACAAGAAGAGTTACTTTAGTAATGTTTATGTGTTTTCTATTGATATTGCCTATTGCACTTATCTTGGCAGGTTGCGGTGGCGGTGATGGCATAAAAACTGTTAAAATTAACACTTCAAGCAGACATTATGAGGATATAGAACTTGCAACAATGATGCAGGAGATTGCCGAATATGAAGATATGAATATTAGCAAGTTTGAGTTTTCTCAAGAGGCAGAAGTAGACATGCCAGATGGTGACATGACGGCAAAAATGTATGGTCAAATAGATTATACTTCAGAAATAGCCAACATGAACATGATAAATATAGAAAAAAATTCAAATTATTACCAAAAAGAAGAAACAAATTATTATTTGAGCGATGGATATTTATATTTAGATACCAAAGATGGCAAGACAAAGGTTGCTTCAAATAGTACAACTGCTGAAGGTATAATTAGTACAAGTGTTCCTGAAATTGGCGATGTTGGAAGTGCTATTAGTCAAATTTATTCTCTTTCTCAACAAGAAGGCTCAAGCCTAATAAGTGAAGTTGCAAGAGAAGAAAATGTTGTAAAATATCATGTTTATTTTATAATAGAAGAGGGAGATGCAAAAAATGAATTAGAGGTATATCTAATTATGCAAGATGGCAAATTTTATGCCTCACAAACCTATTCTCTCATGTTTTCAACAGAAGGCTCAATGCTCATGAAAACGACTATGAAAGCTTATGATGGCGACATTAAATTACCATCACTTGAAGGATATATAGAATAAAACGGAATAATATAGAAGATAAGAGGGGCAAATAAAATCTCATAGCAAAAGCTGTGAGATTTTCAGACTGTTGAAAAAGGGCGCGACCGAAAATTTAATAAAAATTTTCTTGCTGCGTTTACTGAAAAACACCTAAAAACAGTCATTTAGGGGAACTAAACTCCTGCTTTTAGGCATTTTTCGAGCCTTGCATCGCTTGTTTTTGAACAGTCTGATTTATTTATCTACAAGCTAAGCTTTCTACTAAAAAAGTAGAAAGTTTTTTTATATAGTGATTTATCAAGTTACAAATAGATTACCATTTAGAAATACTGGCTGGCAACTGATGTTTATTCCAAGCCGTTTGAGCGTTTGTTCTTCAGCTTGTGAAAGCA
>CASDQU010000009.1 GCA_949282835.1 uncultured Bacillota bacterium
CTCTCTTTTTCTAGTATAAACGAATATTCTTTGTTGTCAAGGTTAAAGTGAATGTCTAAAAATTTGCAAATTGAAAATTATAATAACAACCTATGACAACGGCAGAAGTATTCGTTTTTTTGCAATTAAGAGAGAATTAAGCGCAAAAAGAAAACATAGGTGGTTTTTACCTATGTTTCTCTTTAATATTCTGCTAGTTTCAAAGTTACTTGACTAAGCACTTTTTATTTTAAAAATATCTCTCTGATGAAATTTTTTTGACCTTCTATACATTCTCCTTCCGCTTTATTTGCTTCGTGAATAGTCATTTCACTCCAATATTTTCCAAGTTCTTCATTGTAGTCCAGAGAGCGAAGTGGCAGCCCCTTTTGAATAACTTTACTTGGTTTTGCAACCATTAGTCTATAACTTTTAAATGTTTTTATGTGAAATTTACCATCATAATCACATAGAGCAAGAGCCACTTTAAAATAGGAATTGCTTTCCCCGCCTACCTTTTTTAATTTTTCACTATAGATTTTTATCATTTCTTCATCGGTAAGCTCGCCGCCGCCATATCTGTGTACGAAAACGCCTGGTTGATCTTCTGGACTAAATTTTTCAATTATTAGTCCGCTATCGTTTACAAGCACAGGAAGCCCTAGTTCTTGATGATAGGCTTTAGCTTTAATAAGCGCGTTTTCTTCTTCACTTTGTCCTGTCTCTTCTACCTCTAAATCAACCTTTAGTTGTTTGAGCGAAGTGTAAGGCAGTCCAAGCTCAGTTAAAATATCACTATAGATAGCAATTTTGCCGCTATTTGTAGACGCAATCACTACCTTTTGCTGTCTATTAATCTCCCTGCCATCATCATATGTAATAATTTGATCAAATCCCTCTTCTAAAGTTGGAAAACCATGCAAAAGCCTGTCCTTATATATTCCAACCGCTTCTTTAGGATTTGCTATATAATGACTGTCCTTTTGGTGAGTTTGTCTATAAATAACCCTTTCAATACATTTTTCATCATCAAGCAAAAGCACTCTTCCGCTCACTTTATAACCATATTTTTGGGCTTTCTTAATTATAGGTTGGCGCGAGGAAGCTGGAATATTTGTAGAATCAACTATTATTGACTTGCCCTGTTCCGCTAATTCTTCTATTCGTCTGTGCAATTCACTAAACACAATGGGATTATATTTAGAGTCATATTCTTTAGGTATAATGCCTGCTCTTATGTATTCTTTTCTAATCTCATCACTTGCAAGAATAACTGCATTTTGAGTTTCTGCAAGAGTTTTTGCCATAGTACTTTTGCCTGCGCCTACAACGCCCATTAAAATTTCAATCGTTTGCATGCAAATATCTCCTTTTAAGCTAATAAATACTTTAATGCTAAAAGTTTACTTACATATCAAATAATAACACATGCAATATTTAATTTCAATCCTTTTGAATAAATTTAGTGCCTTCAACAATTTTTATATGATAAATTTGATTTTTAACTCCCTCTTGCCAACATATTTCAATATCAACATTAGGTTTGTCTTTATCAATAATTGGATAAAAGTTAGCTTGCCTTGTCTTTTGTCCATTAACTATTTGAAAAAAACCGCCATTTTTTATCTCTTCATCACCTAATTTAGCCCACCCACTTTCAAAATCATTGATAGATGATGGAGCAATTATTTTAACTCCAACTCTATTGCCCTCTTTTTCCCATCCTTTGGTCAAATCTTGAGAATAATATTCAATGCTTTCTCCCTTGCCACCAAAGACCGCCGTTTTTGTGATATCGTCATAATAAAAACTTAAGTTCCCGCCAATGTGATAATCGTCTCTAGTTATATTATTTTGAGGTAAGGATTTATTATTGCAACCCATTAAGGTCACAGTGCAAAATAAAACAAACAAGATGGCAATATATCTACTAAAATTTTTCATAACTTTAGAATATGCTAAAACTATCTTTTAATACCCAATCATATTCCAATTTTTTTATTCTCTTTTATTCGTCTACCTTTTATTTTGCTTGATAACATCTGTGTTTTTAGTACATCTGCCCGCTTTATATTAAATTTTGAGAATGTCATGATTGCTAGCGAAAGAAAAATTGCGCAGCCAAAACATACAGTCATTCCAAGCCCATTTTGTACCGACATCGCTTGCACTGGCAAGGTAGAGTCAAATTTTATAATATCTAGTAAAAATCCTATTATTAATAACGCGATTGAATTTGCAAGGTTATATGAAAATGTAAAATAACCTGTATATGCACCTGCATTATTTTGCCCTGTTTGATATATTTCA
>CASDQU010000010.1 GCA_949282835.1 uncultured Bacillota bacterium
ATATGAAAGCAAAGATAATATTATAAAATTTGTGACTAAAAAAACGGGAATAACTGATGGCGAGCTGCAGGCGCTTTTTATGGGGCTGGTTAGACTTGTCAAAAGAAATGCACAAGAGGAATATGATAGTAAATTAAGCGCACAACTTGACAAAGCAAATGCCAATTTAAGAAAAGCACTTGTTGAAATGAGCGGCAAAGAAAAAGAACTTAAAGATTTAAAAGGTAATTTTTTAAAAATCAAAGAGGAAAATCTCTTATTAAAGCAAGAACTTGTGGCTCTTCGCTGCGACAAGGCAAATAAATTAAAAAATAAACTCAGCAGTGTAAAAACTAAAGTGGCAAGCAAATAATAAAATGTCTTCTACATGAGGGCATTTTTTTGATAGAAAAGAAAATTTGTGCTTATCAAAATCAAAGATAGCATTAAAAAATCACTTTTCTTTTGCTTTAGAGTATGATAAAATATTCTTGTGAAATTAAAGGTTTATATTGACAGTACAATCCTTGGTGCAACAAAGGCAATGATTGGGGGGATAGATAATAGCGATTTTGATATTAATCATATTGTTGTCGTTCCCGATCGTTTTTCTTTGCAAATGGAAAAGCTGCTTTTGAAAACCTTGCCAGCAAAAGCACTATTTAATGTAAAGGTGGTGGGACTGTCTTCTCTTGCTGTAAATATTTTAAATCAATTAGGGAAAAAATGTGAAGTCTTGACAAACAGCGAATGTCTGCTACTTACCGCCCAAGCGATAGCAGCTGTCAAAACTCAGTTTTTAACTTTTAAAAAATGTGGAATTTCTTTTGCACATGAGGCATATAAGTTGATTGCGCAACTTAAAAGTAGCAAAATAGCCGTGGAAGATTTAAACATTAAAGCGCAAGGACTTACAGGCGAAAAATATCATGATATCGCGCTTATCTACCGCGAATATGAAAAGGCGCTTCAAGGCAAACTTGACGCAAATGCCAGATTAAATTTGGTGACGCAAGAGATTGAAAATAATGACATTTTATCAAATACAAACTTTTATTTTGCGCAATTTGATAGTTTTACCAAAGAGGGCTTTGATTTAATAAAAGCCATTTTGCCAAAAGCTAGAGAGGTTTGCCTGTCTATTAGTGAGAGTATAAGTATTGGCAATGATTACATATATGAAAAAGACATACTTCAAAAGCTGACCGCTCTTGCTAAAGAAAAAGCCTGTCAAATTGAGCTAGTTCAAAGTCGCCAAAAGTTAACCAATATGCAAGAGGCGATAATAAGAGGGGTTTATAGCTATGAAAAGATAAGCACTGACAATAATGGCTATTATTTTTCACTTGCGACTTCGTCAATAAGAGAGGAGTGTTTGGAAATAGCCAAACTTATTCATTATTATATCACAATAGGCTATCGTTATCAGGATATGATTGTATGTTGCGGCGAGTTTGAAAAATACAGAGAGGAAATTGAAGATTGTTTTGAAAAACTTGATATCCCTTGTTATATAGACAGCTCTGTTACAGCCGATAACACAATTTTGTCTAAGTTTATCTTTGCTTTCTTTAATGTGATATTAACTGGCTATGGCAAAGAGGCGCTGCTTGCACTTTTAACTAGTCCATTGCTTAGAGTTGATGGCGAGCTTATAGATAAATGTCAAAAATTTTCTGTAGATAATATTTATAAATATAAAAAATATATTGAGAAAGACTTTTATCTTGCTAATATTTTGACAAGGCTTGAAAAATTATCAAATGCAAAAGATTTTGAAGCTTTGATAAAAGAAATATGCCTTGTTGCAGAGGAAGGCTATCAAAGCTTAAAGGAAAAGATGATTGAAAAATCATATTTGAAAGAGGAGAAGATTAACGAGCAGGCAGCTGATAGCATTTTGCAAACTATCGAGCTTATAAGCAAATACAATAGCGATATTTCTATTGATGAATATTTCAAGACCTTAAAACTCCTGCTTTCTTTTAAAGAGCTGTCTTCAGTACCAACATTCTGTGACGCGGTAATGGTAGGCGATGGGCAAGGAGGATATTTTGATGAAAGTAAAATTGTCTTTATCATAGGCTGTCAAGGACTTCCAGTCATCAACAATGACAACGGGCTTTTAAATGACGATGATATCGCATTAAATTTTATCGACAAAAAGATTGAGCCAACCATTAGAATGATTAACAGAAGAAATAGATTTAAAATTTTTAATCTGCTCACCTTGGCAACTAAAAAATTGATAACTTCCTATCAACTGATAAATGAAGAAGGGAAAACAATAGAGCAACCAATATTCATTGAAAATTTAAATGAAATCTTTGGACAGAGAGTGGCTAGATTTTCGAGAGAGATTAGAGAGCTTGCATTTTTGCCTTTGCCATCTTTGCTTTTAAGATTTGGCAATAGAAATAGTTTTATTCGAGAATATTATAAATATTTAGGTAAAGAAGATAGAAATATTTTAAAAATCAAAGATGAAAATATAAATATCAACAAAACCTCAATATCAAATGCAAAAAACCTGTATTTTTCAAGCAAAATGAGAGTAACCCAACTTGAAAGTTATTTTTCATGTCCATTTAAGCATTTCATTAGTTATGGACTTGCTCTTAAAGAAAAAGAAATTTACCAGTTTGATGTGAGAGACATTGGCAATATTTGTCATGCAGGAGTGGAAATTTTTGTAAAAGAACAGATGAGAGAAGAAAGACCTCTGTCTATAGATAAATTTTTAAAAGATAATTTACAATTAATTATTAAAAAGACCAATCTTGAAGATAAACTTGAGACAACAAGTGAAAAAGAGGCGCTTTTATCATACCTAACACATCAGCTCAAAGTGGTGCTTAATGATGTGGCCAAAGAGATGGAACTGTCTTCATTTAAACCTAAATTAACCGAAGTAAAAATTGAAAATGTCCAGGTAGGCAAAGAAAAAATAGACCTTGTAGGCAAAGCTGATAGAGTTGATGAGAGCGGCGATTATTTTAGAATAATAGACTATAAAACAGGAAGAACGGGCAATTTATTAAAAGAGTTATATTATGGCGACAAACTCCAGTTATTTCTCTACCAAGGTATTTTTGGTAAGCTTTTAAATAAGAAGCCCGCAGGAGTGTTTTATTTTAATGCCAAACTTGAATATCTCAAAAATGACGAAGAGAGATATATTTTAAAAGGTCTTGTTGAGAATGACGACAAGATAATTGAGCTTTTTGACAATTCGTTAAGCGATGGCATGTCAAGCTCGGTGCTTGCGATAGGCAAATTTGACGGCAAATATAAAGGCAGTGCAATTTCAAAGTTGCCTCTTTCAGTCTATGAAAAATATGCCAAAGACCTTGCAGATAAAGCGACAGATGAAATTGTTGAAGGTTATATCGAGGCAAAGCCAAATGAAAGCGCTTGCGCACTATGTAAATATAAAGCAATTTGCAATTATGAAAAAACTTTAGGAGTGAGAAAAAGTAAAAAAATATCAAGCGATGTTTTTTCAGGAGAAAGTGATGAAAACTGAGTTGACTGAAGAGCAGAAAAAAATTTTAGAACATGACAAAAAGAATTTGGTGGTTTCCGCTTCGGCAGGGAGTGGAAAAACTTTTGTATTGATAGAATTATTGATTAAACTTGTATGTGAAAAGAAAGTTCCGCTTTCAAAAATTTTAGTTTTGACTTTTACTAAGGCCGCAGCTAATGAGATGAGAAGTAGATTATTTAAAGCTTTGTTAAAGCAAAAACCATCAAATTTTATAATAGAAATGCTAGATGAGATATCTATCAGCGATATTTCCACAATAGACTCTTTTTGCGAAAAGCTAATTAAACGAAATATAAGCAAGTTGTCGATAGATGAAAATTTTAAAGTACTTGATGAAAGAGCAAGCGAGGAATTGAAGTTAAAGGCATTTTTAAAAACTTATGATGAAATGTCTCAAACAGACCAAGAAATATTTAACGATATCTACTTTTCTTTTAAGAAAAACAAAGAGCAGATATATCAATGTTTAAATAGTCTTCTTTCTTTTACTGACAGCCTAACAAGCGATGAGAGGCAAAGAATTTATAGCGATGAAAATCTGGCTATAAAGGCAGAAGAATATCTTTTAAGTTTAATTAAAAGATATCAACAAAAAGGACTTGAATTATTACAATCAATAGGGCAAATTGAAGGAGCTTGGCAAGATTTTAAAATAGAACTAGAAGAGCTTTTAAGCTTTGAAGGTGGAGATTTTTGGAGCTGTTGCGATTACTATAATCGTCATTCTTCGCCTATGCTTAGGCGCAATAAGTTAGACGCTGCTATTAAAGAGAGGTTTGTAAAAGCACGAGGCTATCTTGACAAGATTGGAGAGCTATGTGGCAATTATATTGATATAGATAACAGCCAAATAGAGAAATTAAGGGAAAATAAACTTGGCAAAAATATTTTGTCAATGCTTTGTAAATTCTCTCAAAATTACAACATCTTAAAAGAGAAGAAAGATGTTTTAGATTTTGCAGACCTTGAAAAGTTAACAGCGACCCTTTTAACCGACCCAAACATTTTAAATTCGTTGCAACAAAAATATAACTATATATTTATAGACGAATATCAAGACACCAACACTCTTCAAGAGGGGCTTTTAAAATTAATTGCCAAAGATGGAAACTTTGTGGCAGTTGGAGACCCTAAACAGGGCATATATGGCTTTAGAAATGCTAGTATGGAGATAATGAATAGAGACATTGCAAACTTTACTCAAAATGAAGATGCTGACGCGCTCTTCTTAACAGGCAATTTCCGTTCTAATAAAAAGATATTAAATTTTATCAATGAGATATTTTCAGTTTTAATGACCCACGAAAGTGCGCAGATTGACTATAAAAACACATCCATGTTAAAAGGTCTTGTTCAGTTTGAGCAAACCTCAATGCCTGCAGTCACCATTGACATTTGCTGTAATACAAGTATTGAAGAGAGCGAGCTTGCTCCTCTTTATAGCGTAAAAGAAGACCCCCTTGCTCTGAACAGTAAAAATATTGTAGAGATTAAAGACATTGCCTATCGAATAGATGAGGCATTGAATAGCGAGATATATGATATAAAACAAGGGGAAAAAAGAAAGGTCACAGAAAGCGACATTGCTCTTCTTTTTAGGTCGAGGTCGCCTCTTATGAGAGATTGCGTTAAATATTTGCAAGAGAAAGGCTATAACATACTTGCAAATGTCAAAGAAAGCTTGCTTGATGATAGTCAAATTCTAGTCATTTTAAGTCTATTAAAATTGACAATAAACATCAAAGATGACATATCGCTTGCAAGTGTCATGTCCTCATATTTAGGAGGCTTTACATTAGATGAGCTTACTCAATTTAAGGGCGGCATAACAAAGAATTTTTATCAAATTGTCTTAGAAAGTGAAAGCAATAAAGTAAAAGACTTTTTAAAGATGATTGAGGATTTTACTTTAGATTGCCAAATTCTGGGCTTAAAGAGGGCGCTTAAAAAGCTTTTTAACGAAAAAAATTATGATGTTTATATAAATTCTTTAGCCGACAGCAATTCAAAGAAAAACAATTTTGACCAGTTATTT
The DNA here is from genome assembly GCA_949282835.1 of uncultured Bacillota bacterium. Taxonomy (GTDB): domain Bacteria; phylum Bacillota; class Clostridia; order Christensenellales; family UBA1242; genus Caccovivens. The sequence continues at coordinate 5,562 of CASDQU010000010.1, forward strand.
AAGATTATTGCAAATGGTTATGACCAAAATATACCAGCTCTTATTGATTATCTTGAAAATGTAGAGATTTCTTCATCTTCAAATCCAACTAGCGAGAATGCAATTATTGTTACAACAATTCACGCGACAAAAGGCCTTGAATATCCTATTGTGATATTGGCAGGTGGCGGCGAAAGCCTTTCTAGGGTATATAATAAGTCATATATTATAGATAAAGAATTTGGAATTGGTACATATTTATATGATTTTTCAAATAACACCAAGCTAGTCTCTCCAATCTTTTTAGCGGGTAAAGAACATAGAAAGAGGAAAGAAAGAGAAAGCGAACTAATGATTTTCTATGTTGCGCTAACGCGTGCTCAAAATTCTTTAATTATTATCGGTTCAAAGACAGAGAAAGATTTATTTGACAGCGAAAAAGACAACTATCTTTCAATGATATTTAAGGCTTTAGGCGGACAGTTTGCCAGCAAGTTTGATGATAATTTTGTGGAAGAAGACTACTCTTTTAATATTGTAAGAGATGTCCTTTTTGATGAAAAAAATAGTCAAAATAAGGGTCAATTACAGCTTCATGACCATCAAAAAATTTTAGATTATATAGATTACAATTATCCAAGCAAAGAGTTTTGCAAGATAGATTATAAAAATTCTGTAACAGGTATTTTAAATTTAGATGAAGAGCATATAAATAGCCTAACTCAAAAATCCTCTTCAAATTCTTTGGCGATAGAAGAAGGTCTTGCCTATCATGAAGCATTAAAAATTCTAGATTTTGACAAGATAAACACAGCTCAAGATTTAAAAGATGAGATAGAAAGAAGAGAAAATCTTTTTACAGAAGGTTATTTAAATCTTATCGATTATCAACTGCTTTTAAAAAATATCTTACTTTTGAAAAAAGTATGCCAAAATAAAAGAATTATTAAAGAGCAAGAGTTTATTATGTCAATATCATTGAAAGAACTTTTTAATATTCAAAGTGAGAATGAGGTTATCGTTCAAGGTATAGTTGACCTATTTAGCCTTGATGGAGAAATTTTAATTGACTATAAATTCACAAGTGTTACCGATGAAAAAATTTTAATCAAGCGATATAAAGAGCAACTTAAACTCTATCAGCTTGCGATTAAAAAGGCGATAGGTCGCCAGCCGTCAAAAATATATATTTTATCTTTAAAAAATGCTAGTTTAATTGAGATAAAATAATTTTAAGCGATATAATTATAAGCTTGAAACTTTAAGCAGCTTAATCGATAGGCTGCTTTTTAAGTTTATGTTTAAGAGTGATAATTATATAAAAATAACTATAAAAAATACCCAAAAAAATCTTTGAAAAATATATAAAAAATATTAAAAAATTATTAGTAAAAATTTCTTTTATGTGTTATACTAAAACTAATTAAAGGAGAGGAGAGTATGAGTTCTTTATTTTGCACAATAGACAGCACTTTGAAAACCTTTTTAGGACAACTTACCGAAACTTTGGGTTTTGGTGGCTATTTGGGACTTATTTTAGGGGTGGAAGCTCTGTTTATTATTTTGTTTGCAATCAAGAGTATTTTCTCTTATGAAGCCAGACTTAAAAGAAGTCTTGATAATGCAAATAAATGGCTTTTTAAAAATAAAAAAATAGATGAAAATAATATTAGAGATTTTAATAAAATCATCAAAAAAGGGCCTAAGCGTCTTGTTTATTATTGGCAACAATACATATTATATAGAGAAGGCGCACCAAGCAAATATATGACAGAGGAGAATATAATTGAAAAACCTCTAAAAACCTCAAGCTGGCAAAGCAATATCAAAACCCTTTCTTTGCTTACAGTAGTTTGGTCGGTTGTTGCTCTTTTATTGGGTTTTGCATCTCAATCATCTCAGCCTGTTATCTTCCAATCAATTGCAGTATCGCTATTCTTTATGGCACTTGTGTTAATTTTTGGTGCGATAGCAAATATATTCCTCAAAGGCAAGAGAGTATTAAATCTTGATGATATCTATCATTTATATCATATCTTTTCAAGATTTGCAGACAATGCCTGCGCCGACCTTGTTCCATATTTAGATTTTGACCTGCTATTTACAGCCAAAGAAATTGAAAAAGGCAATCCTCAACTTAGAGAATACTATGAGGCAAGAGCGCGCAAAGCTAAAGAAGAATTTGAAAATGCAAGCAAAAATGATGTTGAAGTAGTTGATTATCATTTTGATAATATTGGTGTTGATGGAGCATTGCTTTTAAAGCGTGCGATGAAAGAAAGTGAGCTATATATCAATAAGAAGACCTCTATTACCTCACAAATAGCACAAATTGAAGCGCAAAAGGATGCACTTAGACGAAATTATGAAAATGTTCAAATGGACTTGCAGCGTAAAATTCAAGCATCAAAAGAAAATATTCAAAAACTTATTGAGCAGCAAGCTGCCACCACTTCGCGTATTGAAGTTGGACTATTAAGACAACAACAAGAAAAAGAGGCAAACAAAAAAGCTAGTCTAGAAAAAGACTATGAAAATGAAGAGGCAAGATATAACTCTGCAAAAGCCGAACTTGAAAATGATATTGTAGAATTAAATAAAGTATTAGATAAAAGTTTTGACGAAGTTCAAAAGGGAATGGTTAGCGAATATCAATCTTTCTTTGAAAAGGTTATGAAAAATGCTTATAGCCTAGCTGAAAAAAAGGTTAAAGAAGAAAAATCAGAAATCATTTCTCAAAGAGACAAGAATGAAGATGAACTTATCAATGTTCAAACACAAATTAAGCGCCTTATGGATGAGAATGCAACCTTGCGTCAAAGATTAGGCGAAAGCGCGCCAAACTATAAGGAAGATATTGGTCAAACACCACAAGGACACTACAATGAAGAAGGCAACTTTGTCTATGAAGATGGCTCTTATCATGATGCTAACGGTATGTTTCATGACTCTCAAGGCAATGTCTATGATATGAATGGTCAACTTGTTGTTTCAAAAGATGCTCAAAAAGATGAAGAGCAACAAGAGCTTGATAGACTTGAAAAGGAGCAAATAGACCAATTTGGTGCATTTATTCCAAATCAAGAGCCAGCCAATGTTACACAAGAAGAAATCGCCGAAGAGCCTAAAGCGGCTGCCGAAGAGCCTAAGGATGTTGTGACAGAAGACCTTCCATCTCAGCCAGCTAAAAAGCGTGGCAGACCTAGAAAGCAGCCTACTAGCGAAGCTAAGACAGAAAGCGCACCTAAAAAGCGGGGAAGACCTAGAAAAAGCACAGCCGAAAAGAAAGAGGCGACTATTGAAGAGCCAGCTCAACCTGCAAAGAAGAGAGGAAGACCAAGAAAGGTGGAGAGCGAAGAAAATCTTCCATCTCAGCCAGCCAAAAAGCGTGGCAGACCTAGAAAAGATAGTCAAGCAGAAGAAAAGAAGACAAGCGAAGCGCCTAAGAAGAGAGGGCGTCCTAAGAAAAGCGAAAAACAAGAGGACTCACTGAGCGAAATCAATAATATGATAAATGCCGAGGAAGAAAAACTTGCAAGCGCTCAAAATGATATTTCTTCTAAAATTGACCAGGCTTTAAACGAAAAAGAAAACTCTCAAGACAGAGAAGAACTTTTGAAAGAGGTAGAAGAGCTTACCGCTCAGGCAGACGAAGCAAGACTTAGCGGCAAATCAGACGAAGAACTTGCAAAGATAAATAACAAAATTGAAGAACTTATTGGACTTTTAAGCAAATTAAATTCTGACGATAATAAGTAAAATTGAAAGGAAGCTAAATGATGTTGTTTGATTAAAATGGACAACAAATAAAAAAGAGAGAACATATTGAAAACTGTAGTCAATATGTTCTTTTTTTGTAAATAACTCTAAAAGAGGAATATGTGTATATAGCAAAAAAGAAAACTAGGCATTGGTCCACATTCCAAATCTTAAACAGATAAGAGATTTTTTATTGTGCAATTAATTTGCGACTGCAATTTTATGGACAAAATGAGCGGCATGTCATTTTTTAATTTTAAAATGTAATAAAAGTTTTTGCCTGTTTGTATATTAACTAGTAGGAGCATGAAGTGGAAATATTAGTTTTGGCACTTTTAGGGCTGGTTCAAGGGTTGTGTGAGTTTTTGCCTATATCTTCAAGCGGGCATTTGGTATTACTTTCAAATCTCTTTGGCATAGAGGACGCCTTATTTGTAAGCATTATTTTGCATATGGCGACTTTGCTTGCCGTTGTGGTAATTTTTAGAAAAGAGATTTTATATATTATTAAACATCCATTGTCTACACTTAGCATGAATATAGTCATCTCAACTATTCCAACTTGCCTAATCGCACTTTTGTTAATGCCGATAATAACAAAATCTTTTGAAGGACAATTTTTGCCGTTTGCATTTTTAATCAGTGCAATATTGTTGCTTGGCAGTGAAATAGTCTACAAAAAAAGGCAAAAACTATCTTTTGAAGGCAAATTTACAAGCAAAACGGCATTGGTGATGGGAATAGCGCAAGGGCTTGCTGTTTTTCCTGGAATATCGCGTTCTGGCACGACTATATGTGCGGGGCTAGTGCAAGGTGGCGAAAAAATTGAGAGTGCCAAATTTTCATTTTTGATGAGTATTCCTATTATTATTTTATCAATGATAATGGAAGCGGGGAAGATAATTATAAATAGCGAGGCAGTTCAAGTCAATGTGGCAGGTCTTTTAATTGCATTTATTATAGCCTTTGTGGTAGGCATGATAAGCATAAAGGCAATGATAAAATTGACAAGCAAGGTAGATTTTAAATGGTTTGTCGGTTATTTATTAATACTTTCCAGCATATCATTTGTTGTTGTATAAAAGGAAAATTGTGAAAAGTTATTATAACAAATCAATAGCACAAACACTGCTTGAGCTGTCATCAAGTTTCAATGGCTTAAGTAGTAGACAGGCTCAAGAGCGAGAGGGGCAGATTGTTGACGAGGGCTACAAAAAACATGGCATTGTCAGCAAGTTTTTTGAACAATTTTTTGATTTAATGATAATTATTTTGCTCTTTGCAAGTGCCATTTCTATAGCCATAGGCATTTTTGAAAAAAGTGGTAGTGAGATTATAGATGGTTGTTTGATATTATTAATAGTGCTTATGAATGCTATCTTTGGGGTTGTTCAAGAGCATAAAGCAGAAAAGGCACTTGAAACGCTCAATAAAATTGTACAACCTCAAACTTTAGTTATTAGAGATGGCAAGGCTGTCAAGATTAATACCTCAAGATTGGTTCAAGGCGATGTTGTCAGTCTCAGTGCTGGCGATATTATTGCTGCAGATTTAAGATTGATTGAGTCTTCCAAACTCCAAATTGACGAGTCTTCATTGACAGGCGAAAGTAAAGCTGTCAACAAAAATTGCGAGGCAAGATATGAGGGGACAGTTCCTTTGGCAGAGAGAAAAAATATGGCATATAAGGGGACGCTAGTGACAAGCGGCAGAGGTCTTGGAGTTGTCGTTGCAAAAGGAGATGAGACAGAATTTGGCAAAATAGCAAGTGCAATTTCAAATAGTCAAAGAGAGTTAACTCCTTTGCAAAAGAGTATTAAGGATGTTGGCAAAGTTTTGACTTATCTTGTTTTAGCAGTCGCAATAATAACTTTTATAATAGAGCTTATCATTGACCCAAAGAATATTATGGAGGCCTTTTTAACCTCTGTTGCTATAGCTGTAGCCGCCATACCTGAAAGTATGCCTGCGGTAATTACCATTATCATGAGCTTTGGTGTGGCAAAGCTTGCAAAACAAAGGGCGATAGTTAGAAGATTGCATTCGGTGGAAACTTTAGGCTGCTGTGATATAATTTGCTCTGATAAAACTGGCACTATCACAGAAAACAAAATGACGGTTACCTCTATAATGAGTAATGGCAAAGTTCAAGAAAAGAGATTTAATAAAGATTTTGAATTGGAAAGCCTTTTAAGTTGTAGCATCTATTGTAATGACACAGTTAAAATGAGTGACGATATAGGCGATCCCACCGAAAAAGCTCTAGTTAATTTTGCCAAAAATATGGGCTATGACCTTACGGCGTATTCTAATAGCCGCATTGACGAGATACCTTTTGATAGCGAGAGAAAATTGATGAGTGTGCTTATCAAAGGAGAGGAGCATAATACAATATATACAAAAGGCGCGCTGGACAAGATTTTACAAAGGTGCAATAAAATTTTAAAAGATGGGAAGGTTCTTCCTTTAACAACCAAAGAAAAAGAGATTATTTTAAGTGGCAACGATTATATGACCTCTAAAGCGCTAAGGGTGCTGGCTTTTGCCTATTTAGAGGTGGGCAAGAGTGAAAGTTTGCGAGAAGAAAATTTGATATTTATAGGTCTGATGGGCATGATAGACCCGCCGCGCAGAGAAATCAAAGAGGCAGTTAAAAAATGTAGACAGGCAGGCATGAAGGCTGTCATGATAACAGGAGATTACAGCAAAACTGCTTTAGCTATAGCCAAAGAGGTGGGCATTGCAAAGGCTTCTTCTTCGCTGATAACTGGAGACGAGCTGGCAAAAATGAGCGATGAGGAGCTTTTTAATAAAATTGAAGATTATTCGGTTTTTGCTAGGGTTTCTCCACAAGACAAGGTTAGAATAGTAACCGCTTTTAAAAAGAGAGGTCATGTGGTAGCAATGACAGGCGATGGAGTAAATGATGCTCCAAGCATAAAAAGAGCCGATATTGGTATAGGAATGGGCAAAAGTGGTACAGATGTCGCCAAGCAGGTCAGTGATATTATAGTCACAGATGACAATTTTGCCACAATTATAATAGCAGTGGAAGAGGGAAGAAAGATATATCAAAACATACAAAAAACGGTCAAATTTCTCTTCTCTGCAAATATGGCGGAGCTATTTTCTCTTTTCATTGTAACTTTAATTTATCCTCATCTAGTTTTCTTGCTACCTGTGCAAATATTGTTTGTCAATTTGATTACCGACTCTTTTCCTGCTATAGCGCTAGGTCTTGAAAATCCAGAAAGCGACCTTATGAGCGAGCCGCCACGCAATAAAAACAAATCGTTATTTTCAAACGGCGTGGGCTGGTCGATAGTTATTTTGGGACTATGTCAAACGGCGCTTGTAGTGGCAAGTTATGCTATAGGTGTAGAAATATATAACGAGGCGGTGGCGATGACAATGGGCTTTTACACTTTGAATATCGTGCAAATGTTCTATTTAGCGTCAATGCGAACAAATGCCTATTTTATAAAATCAAAACCCTTTAAAAACAAATTTTTCTTACTAGCTGTAGGCTTTTGTTTCTCTCTTGCTGCCATTCTAGCCTTGACGCCTCTTGGAAATATTTTAGGACTTGTAGATTTAAGTGGCAAGGAGTGGGCGATTGTGCTAGGGCTATCAGCAAGTATGCTAATTATTGGCGAGATATATAAATTTATAGAAAAACAAATTTTAAAAAGAAAGCTTAAAACAAATTAGGTAAAATCTAGCTACCAAATCTACAAAAAATCGGCAATATCGCCGATTTTTTATTTGCAAATTTGCCAACTAGATGGTATACTATCTATATATTTGATGAGGAAATATGGAATATCTTTCACTTTATAGAAAATATAGGCCAAAAACTTTTGAAGATGTTGTTGGGCAAGAACATATTACTAGGGCGCTGCAAAACCAAATTGTTCTAGACAAAATTGGGCATGCCTATCTTTTTACAGGCTCAAGGGGAATTGGCAAAACTTCTATTGCAAGAATCTTTGCAAAAGCTGTCAACTGTTTGAATAATCGAAATGGCTCACCTTGCGGCGAATGTGCAATTTGTAAACAACTTGACAATGAAAGTGATATCAATATAATCGAAATTGATGCCGCATCAAATAACAAAGTGGACGATGTGCGCGATTTACGAGAAAAGGTTAAATTTTTGCCGGTAAATGCCAAATACAAGGTATATATTATAGATGAAGTCCATATGCTTACCGACAGTGCTTTTAATGCTCTTTTAAAAACGCTTGAAGAGCCACCAAGCTATGTTATATTTATCTTGGCTACCACAGAAGCGCACAAATTGCCTGCTACTATTTTGTCTCGTTGTATACGCTTTGACTTTAGATTGGTGTCAAATAATGAGCTTGTTAAGCTTCTTCAAACTATACTTGATAAAGAGAGGATAAGTTATGACAATGAAGCTCTTAAAATGATTGCCTCAGCAGGAGAAGGAAGCGTTAGAGACACATTATCAATCGCCGATTGTGTAATTGCTTTTTCAAATGGCAAGATTACCAAAGATGCAGTTATGAAGGTACTTGGCAGCACCGATTTCCAACTACTTTTGCAATATTTTGACCTGCTGCAAAGTAAAGATATCGGCGGAATGCTTGAGTTTATCAATAAGATAGATAGCGAAGGCAAAAATTTATCGGTATTTGTAAAAGACCTTGCAAAGCACGCACGAAATCTTTTGATTTGTTGCAGCTGTGATGAGCCCAATATAATACTAAATCTGCCAGAAGAAGATTTTGCAGCCCTAGATATTCAAGCCAAAAAGTTTAGCGAAAGTCAACTGATTGAATACTTGCAAACTTTTGGCGGGTGCGAAAATGAGCTGCGCTATACTTTATCACCAAGGCTGCTTTTAGAAACACTTTCGCTGGGCGTGATAAATGAAAATGGAAATTTTACAAAAAAAAACTGAAAATGTCGCCAGCTGAAGGGACAAATCTCAGTGCTAGAACGGTATGGGGGAAAGTGGTGCTATTTTTGAAAGAACACAAATTCATCGCTCTCCATGTTGCTTGTGGCGATATTACCGATGTGGAAATAAAGGGCAATGAGCTTGTTATCAATGCAAGAGATGGAATGTTATATAATCTTCTTTTTGCAGGAAAAAAGGAAATTGAAAGCGCGCTAAGATGGCAGGGACTCAATTTCTTGGTGAGCGTAAACTTAATTGAAGAAGAAAAGAGTGACATTCAAAGAGATTATGAAAGACTGGTAGAAGTCTTTGGCGAAAATTTAATAAAAAGGAGTTAATTATGGGATATAACAATTTTGGAGGCTTTGGTGGAGCTAATCTTGGCAATTTAATGCGTCAAGCGCAAAAGATGCAAGAGGAGATGGCTAAGGCAAAACAAGAACTTGAAGAAAGTGAATTTTCCTCATCTGTAGGTGGCGGAATGGTTGAAGTGAAAATGAAAGGCAATCGCACTCTTAGCAGTATAAATATCAAAAGAGAAGTTGTTGACCCAGACGATGTAGAAATGCTTGAAGATTTAATTTCTTCCGCTATCAATGATGTGCTTGGACAAATTGCTAGAAAGGAAAAAGAGAACATGCCAAATGTTCCAGGACTTTAATAATGCAAGAAGATATAATTGAAAATCTTATAGAACAATTTAGGTCGTTGCCTGGCGTGGGGTATAAGACAGCTCAGCGCTATGCTTTTTCTATTATTGAAGGGAAAAGTGACAGGGCAAAACGATTTGCAGACGCGCTGCTACTGGCAAAAGAGAAAATTCACTTTTGCAGCGAGTGCGGCAATTTTACAGATAGAGAAATTTGCTCAATCTGCAGCAATCGTAACCATAAAATCATCTGCGTTGTCAAAGAACCTAAAGATATAATATCTATGGAAAAAGTGAAGAATTTTGACGGTGTCTATCATGTACTTTTTGGGACTATAAGTCCGTTAGAACACAGAGGCCCTGACGATATCAAAATCAAAGAGCTTTTGTCAAGAGTACAAAAAGACAAAGTGGAAGAGGTTATAATGGCCACTAACCCCGATGTAGAAGGCGATGCCACTGCTATGTATATAGCAAAAATTTTAAAACCATTAGGGGTCAAGGTTACAAGGCTTGCACAAGGTATAGCGATGGGAAGCGATTTGGAATATGCTGACGAAGTGACATTGTCAAAGGCGCTTGAAGCTAGACGAGAAATAGATTAGAGGAGAAAAATGCTAATTACACAAGAAATAGAAAATCTTTTAAATAGAGGAGCAAGAAAGGCTGGAGTAGATAAAAAACTCTCCATCTCTTTTTCTAATATGCCTAAACTTTGTGATTTTCAATGCAATGATGCTTTTTCTCTTGCCAAAGTGTTTAATGAAAATCCTTTTGAACTAGCAAGTAAAATTGTAGAGAATTTAGACAAAAGCGAAGATTATATTTTTGAAGTAGCAAGACCTGCTTTTATAAATATTAAACTTACCGACAAAAAACTTGCCGAGATTGCAAATAGCTATCTTATAGATGAAATGGGTGGAGTTGAAAAGCGTGAAAGAAAAGAAAAGATAATTCTTGATTATGGCGGCGCTAATGTCGCAAAAGCGCTTCATGCAGGGCATCTCCGCTCTCCTATTACAGGCGAGGGGTTAAAAAGGCTATATACTTTATTGGGTGACGAGGTCATCTCTGATGTCCATCTTGGTGACTGGGGTTTGCAGATGGGACTGACAGAATTACAACTTTACGAAGATGGCTTGTTAGATTATTATTTTGGCACAAGCGAAATAAAACCTACTTTGACTTTAGAGATGTTAAATGAGGCTTATCCAAAAGCGAGCGCAAGAAAGAATATTGATAGCGCTTTCAAAGAAAAAGCGGACAAGTGGACGCTAAAAATACAAAAGAAAGAGCAGCCATATTATGATATCTATCAAGAGATACGCAGAGTTTCGATTGAAAAGATAAAGGAGAATTATCAAGCATTAGGGGCAACTTTTGACCTATGGTATGGCGAAAGTGACGCCGCGCCATATATTGACAAGGCCATTAAAATCATCAAAGATAAAGGACTTGCTAAAGAAAGTGAAGGCGCTCTTGTTGTTGATGTGGCGGTGGAAGGGGAAAATATTCCAATAGAGAAGAAAGACCCAAAAGAAGTGCAAAGATATAAAAATCCTATGCCACCAGCCATAATTCAAAAATATAATGGAGCAGCACTCTATGCTACCACTGATATAGCCACCATTCTTATGCGTAATGAAACAATTAGGGATGTTGACCGAATTGAATATATTGTAGATGCTAGACAAAAGACACATTTTATTCAAGTATTTAGAGTTTGCAAGATGGCGGGAATATCTCCTAAAAACCAGCAACTTATCCATATAGGCTATGGCACTATGAACGGAAAAGATGGCAAACCTTTTAAAACTCGCAGTGGCGATACCGTTAAGCTCAGCGATATAATCGACCTGTTGATTGACAAGGCAAGCGAAAAGCTTAAGGCAAACAATGTCAAATATGACAAGACAACTGCATTAAAAATAGGAGTGGGCGCTATGAAATTTGGCGACCTTATCAATAATGTAGGGAAGGATTATATTTTTGACCTTGATAAATTTCTCGCTTTTGAGGGGAAGACCGGACCATACCTGCAATATAGCGTTGTTCGAATTAACTCTATACTTAATAAGATTAATGATGAGCAAGGACAATTTTTTGTAAATAGTGAAGATGAGCGGAATATAATTAGAGCAATTCTAAAATTAAACTCAGCATATGAAATAGCCTACAATGAAAAATCGTTATCTTCAATTTGTGGCGCTTGTTACGACTTAGCCAGTGCTTTTTCTACCTTTTACAATAACTATAAAATTATAAATGAGCAGGACAAAGACAAGAGAGCAAGTTATATAGCTCTTATCAAATTAGTTAAGAAAAAATTAGAGCAGGCACTTAATGTACTTGCCATAGAAATACCTGAAAAAATGTAAAAAATTTTTTAAAAAGGTATTTACAAATCATTCTAAATATGTTATTATAAAGCCAAGTTAATCGGAGGACAAGATATGAGTAAAACAAACAGTATAGCTAAATTTTGCTTAAATAGTGAAGCATTAAAAAAATATGGCGAATTGACTATTGCGCATAAAGATGAAATTGTACAAAATGCACAAAATGCACAAGATAGAGAATTAAAGTTAAATAATTTTAAAGATATTGAGAAATTTAGTAACTCAAAAGAGGACGATGAGCGAGATTTATAATAATAAAATTTAACTTAAAATAAAAGGAGCTTTACGCATAAAGCTCCTTTTATTTTGTATTGGTAGTTGACAATAAAGTTTGCCATGTTATTATTTATGAATTTTAGATTTTTTTATTTTATTTTATCATCTTGTCTATCGCAAAGAAGATGTTGGTTGACATCAATTAATTTATTGATATATATAGTCATATGCTTAAAGGAATTGTCTACAACAAGCACATTCAAATTGCTGTCTTTGTTTGAATTTAAAAATCGCTTAATTTTATTTAGCAGCTCCTCAAATTTTTTATGTAAATCAAAAAACTCTTTAAGAAATTCATTGACATCTTGTTCCTCATCAAATGTTTGAAGACGATTGATTTTTGCGTTATAATAATTGTCATTTTTGTTTTTCATGTTTTGGTAAATTTGCTCATCTGTGTCAGACAATTTGGCGCTTCTACTCTTTTCTTCTGTCTTTTTTAAATTAGGTGAGGTTTCTTCAATTTTTGTTAAGAATTTTTTCAAAATGTTATCAATTTTATCTTGCAACTGTTGCGCCGAATATTTTTTGCCGTTTATTTCATAGTCCATAAATTCACTCCTGCAAATAGAATAATGTAAAATTAAACTTTTGTCAAATGATACAAAAAAATAAATCGCTATAATTGCGATTTATTCAAGTTCGTCTTCATTTTCATTAAGTAAATTGTTTTTGATAATATCATAAGTGATAGAGTTTTTAAG
>CASDQU010000011.1 GCA_949282835.1 uncultured Bacillota bacterium
TTTCCACGCTATGTACACTCATAGCGCTTCGGCTCTTAAACTTAAAGTAAATTGACTTCGTTCAATTTCTTGTACTTGTCTTTAACTATTTAATTTTCATGGTTCTTGCTCCCTCCTATCCGAGTTAGCTCTATTATATTATCACATCCCTTTCTCAATTGTCAACTCTTTTTTCTATCTTTTTTTATCTTTTTTTACCCTTTTTACGATACGCTATGAGCCGTTGTGGGAAGAATTCTTATATAAATAAAATAAAAAGAGATGTTAATCTCTTTATATGCTTAAATTTTAATTTCATTTCCTAAATTTAATCATTTGTTTAATTTGATTTTGCTAATTTTTCATCTATCAATTTCTCACAATATGAAATGGTCTCTTCTAGGTTCATATTGGTATTATCTATAATGATTGAATCCTTTGCCGGCTTTAAAGGAGCAATTTGACGATGTTCATCCTTATAATCTCTCTCTTGCAAATCTTTCAAAACTTCTTCAAAAGAAATGTTTTTATCTTGAAGCTGCATAAGTCTTCTTTGAGCCCGAACCTCTTCATTTGCAGTCACAAAAAATTTTACATTTGCCTCAGGCAAAACAACTGTGCCTATATCTCGCCCTTCGATTATACAGTTGTATTTTTTTGCAAAATCTCGTTGAATGGCTAACACCTTATTTCTGAGCACTTGATATGGAGCAATTTTTGAAGTTAGCAGCGATGTCTCCTCACTGCGCAAGAATGGCGTATAATCTTTTCCATTTACAATCACCTTCTGTAAGTCCCCTTCAAACTCGAGCCTAACATCTACATTTTTTACAAACTTAGCAATATTTCCTTCATTTATAGGCGGATTGCCTGCCTCTTTGTATGCACACGCAAGCCCTCTATAAATCGCACCAGTATCAAGGACATGGTATCCAAGTATTTTAGCAAGTCCTTTGGCCAGAGTACTTTTACCGCTGCCCACATGGCCATCAATTGCAATATTTATCATTTCCCCTCCGCTTTTGTAAAAATCTTCTTATATAGAATATATCAAATCATATATTTTATCAAAATAATTGTTAAAAATAATTTGAAAAATTTTAAATATATTTTACACTAATATTATGACTAAGTTGCAAGGCTTCAAACCTTTTATTGATAACGATTCTAAGATTTTAATTTTAGGTTCCTTTCCCTCTGTAAAATCAAGAGAGAATGGTTTTTACTATGGAAATAAACAAAATAGATTTTGGAAAACTTTAGCAACCATCTTTCAAGAAAATGTGCCAATTACTTTACAAGAGAAGCAAGATTTATGTCGAAAACATAAAATCGCACTTTGGGATATCGTGGAAGAGAGCAATTTAAAAGGCTCAAGTGACCAAACCCTTTCTAAGTCTATTATAAAGCTTGCAGACATTAAAAGTTTGCTTATAAATTACCCTAATATTTCAAAAATTTTATGTAATGGACTTCTTGCTTATAACCTATTTATCAAACACTTTAAGGATGACTTTCCAGTTGTTAAAATGCCGTCAACAAGTCC
>CASDQU010000012.1 GCA_949282835.1 uncultured Bacillota bacterium
GACAAAATATTTTGCAAAAAGCAGTTTTTTGGAGTAAAAAGTGGATAATATTAAGGTTATCACAGATAAAGATAGTCTATCTTTACAAAATATTGAAGAATTCAAAGCAATGCTTCATCGGTGTGAATATGCCTACACTGACGACTTAAATGAATATATTGACTTTGCGAATGGCAAATGTTTAATAGCCTCTTTTGACTACCAAAATCAGATGAATGGCTTTGCAACTTTGGAGGACGAGTTTGACCAGTTGTATATAAGCCTAGTTTTTGTAGACAGCCTCTTTAGGCACAAGGGTATAGCTTCAGCTCTTCTTGACAAAGTAAAAGAATATGCAAAAGATAGAGGTTTTGAAAAGATTTATCTGATTGTAAATAGAAAAAATAATAATGCATATAATTTATATCAAAAAAAAGATTATATTAGTATGAAATCTAATGATAATTATCTGTCTTGTTTTATGTATAAATATGTGGACGATAATTTGCAAACAATAGGGCAATTTATCAGTGAATGTTGTGAATTTGACGAGCAAGGATTTTTAACCTCTGTCAATAAAACCAAAAGCCTTGACTTTGCTTTAAAAAATGGAATTGATATCAGTAGCATTCTAAAAAGCAAACATTTATATAGCTGCATGAAGATTTTATCAATTCTTAGAAAAGAGGACTTAACTGAAAGTGTAATTTATTATTTTGACCACATAGCTAGCAATACCGATTATGAAGATTTTTGTAGTAAAAAACTTGGTGAGCTTTTTCCCGGTCTTTCAAATTGCAACAGAGAAGATTTTAAGAATGCTCATATACCGCTAGGTGCTTTCTATTGTTATGAGCAAGACAAAGAGCTAGGCAAAATTGATTTTGACAAACAAAGCATAGAAAGTTTTTTTGAAAATAAAATTTAAAAGTGACATATATTGTCTTAGAGAAAATTTTCTCTAGAGGCAAAAATGTCACCATTTTTTATTCTATCGCAAGTTTTTGGATTTATTGCATTAATAATTGTCTGCCTTTCCTATTATTTTGATAGCAAAAAAGCTTTCCTAGCCTATCAAATTTTAGGCAATATATTTTATTCGGCATCTTTTTTGACTTTGAATGTATTTGTGGGAGGAATAAATACCATTATTTCCACTATAAGAGTGACCTCTCTATATCTCCTTGAACGCAAAGACAAAAGTCCGCCTCTTCTTCTTTACATAACCTTTGCCTTGCTATATCTTTACAGCGGCACAATCTTTTTCCAAGACAGTCTTGATATAATTGCTATAATAGCCTATGAAATTTTTAATATTGCCATGTTTGTGAGGAAGATTGAGCTTACAAGAATTTTAATGGTACTTCCAAATATCATGATTGTAATATATAATATTTTAAATTATACATTTACCAATGCAATATTAGATTGTGTGGAAATTTGCGTGCTAATTTTTGCTATTTTTAAATTTGGCAATAAAAATAAACGCGAAATATGGTATTTGTTGTGAAAAACACACTTTTTTTGTGATAAAAGCAAAATTTAAAATATTTTTCCTCTTTTTTCACATTTTAAAAGAGGAGGTTAATCATGAAAAAATCATTTGTAATTATTTTATCTTTAATATTATTATTCTGTGGCAGTCTAATTTCTACTATAGAAAAAGCGCCATGTAAAAATTGTGCAAGGGCAGAAGAGATAATTGAATATGTTGACGATGAGATAAAAGACATTGATAGAATTTGTGTCATAGGCAATGCCTCTCTTTCGGTAAAGCCTGATAAAGCCTGTGTATGGTGCGAAATAGAAACTCTTGATATGGATATGAAAAAATCCAAAGATGATAATTTTGTGGCTTTTGACAAGGCTATGAAAGCACTTAGCGAACTTGATATCAAGGATGAAAATATAACTTTTGAAAGTTTTTCATCTTATCCAAGTTATGACTATACTCAAGGCAAAACCTTAACAGGCTACTATTCTATGACAACCTTTTCTTTTGGCGTTGATAACCTTGACAACTTACAAAATATTATAAGCAAGCTTTCAGAAAGTGGAATAACAGGAATAAGAAATATACAATATAAAATATCAGATCAAAATGATCACTATAATGAAGTGCTTGTAATGGCTCTTGATAATGCACGGGTGAAAGCTCAAAAAATCACAGGTAGAGAT
>CASDQU010000013.1 GCA_949282835.1 uncultured Bacillota bacterium
ACTTGGTGTTGGTGGCGAAGTACTCGCTTATGTATGGTAAGGAGGGGATATGTCTAGAATAGGTAAAGAATTAATTGTTATGCCAAATGGCGTATCTGCCAAATTTGAAAATCAAATATTAACAGTGTCAGGTCCAAAAGGCAGTTTGACACAATACATTGATAGCACTATTGAGCCAAAGATTGATGGACAAAACTTAGCTTTTGTTATAGCTAAAGAAACTCCTTCATCAAACGCTAAACATGGTTTATATAGAGCCCTTGCCAATAATATGGTAAAAGGAGTTAGCGAAGGCTTTACAAAAACTCTTCTTATCTCAGGTGTAGGTTATAAAGCAAGTGTTAGCGGAAAGAAGCTCAATATGAACCTTGGATTTTCTCATCCAGTAGAGGTAGAAATTCCAAGTGATATAGAAGTAGTTTGTCCAAGCGTGACAGAGATTAGAATTTCTGGTATAGACAGACAAAAAGTCGGACAATTTGCTTCAAATATCAAAGATATCAGACCTGTTGAGCCATATCATGGATATGGAATTAGATACTCAGATCAAGTAGTTATAAGAAAAGTCGGAAAAACAGCCGGTAAAGGTAAGAAATAGGAGAAGCTCATATGATTAACAAAATTGATAAAAATGAAGAAAGAAAAGTTCGTCATAAGAGAGTAAGAAGAAAAATCTCTGGAACAAGTGAAAGACCACGCCTTTGCGTATATCGTAGCTTGAGCCAAATTTACGCTCAAATTATTGACGACACTAAAGGTCAAACAATCGTATCTGCTTCATCTATTGAAAGCGAAATCAAAGCTCTTTGCCAAGGTAAATCTAAGAGCGAACAAGCTAAAATTGTAGGTGAACAACTTGCAAAACGCGCGCTCAAGAAGAAAATTAGCGAAGTTGTATTTGATAGAGGCGGTTACATTTATATCGGTCGCGTTCAAGCTTTAGCAGACGGTGCTAGAGAAGCTGGACTTAAATTTTAGGAGGATAACATGGCAGAAAATGAAGAAGTTATGGTAGAGAGCGCTACTGCAGAAAATACTGCTAAAGAAAGCGAAGCTCCAAAATCTAAAAGACCAAGCGGCGCTGCAAAAAGACCTGAACGCAGAGAAAGAGCGCCTAAAAAAGAGGCAAGCGAATTTGAAAAAAGGGTTGTTTCCGTTAGACGAGTAGTTAAAGTTGTCAAAGGAGGAAGAACTCTCCGTTTCTCAGCATTAGTTGTTGTAGGTGACGGTAAGGGCAGAGTAGGACTTGGCATTGGTAAGAGCAAAGAGGTAAGCTCTGCTATTGAAAAGGCCACTACTATTGCAAAGAAGAACATGAAAAATATTCCTATCGTTAATGATAGCATTCCTCATGAGACAGTTGGCAAATTCTCAGCAACATCAATCTTAATGTTGCCAGCTCCTGAAGGTACTGGAGTTATCGCTGGCGGCAGTGCGCGTGCTGTAATTGAGCTTGCAGGAATTAAAAACATAGTTACAAAAAGACATGGTTCTTCAAATAAGATAAATTGCGTTAAAGCTACAATGGAAGGTTTATTAAACCTCAAGACAAAAGAGGAAATAGCTCGCCGTCGTGGTAAAAGCGTAGAAGAAATTTAAGGGAGGAAGTTATGGCAAAAAAAGAAAAGATGCTTAAAGTAACTTGGACTCGTAGTTGTATTGGCTACAATGCAAAGCAGGCTAAGATAATTGAAGCTTTGGGCTTTAAAAAATTAAATCAAACCAGACTTCTTCCTGATAACGATTCCATTAGAGGCAGCCTTCATCATGTGGCTCACCTTGTAAAAGTGGAAGAGGCATAGGAGGGAGTAATGAAGCTTGAAAATTTAAAACCTGCCAAGGGTGCTACAACTAAGAAAGTGCGAATAGGACGCGGAATTGGTAGTGGCATAGGCAAGACAAGTGGTAAAGGTCATAAAGGTCAAAATGCTCGTAGTGGCGGTGGCGTTAGACCTGGATTTGAGGGTGGAAATATCCCTATGATTAGAAAAATCCCTATGAGAGGATTTAATAATAAGAATTTTGCCAAGAGATATGCTTGTGTAAATGTTGGAGACCTTGAAGCATTTGAAGCAAATGCAGTTATCGATCAAGAATTATTATATCAAACAAGATTTATTGGCAAGCGTTCTGAATATGGACTTAAAGTTTTAGGAAATGGAGAAATTACCAAACCTTTAACTATAAGATGTGCAAAAGCTACTAAACAAGCCAGAGAAAAAATTGAAAAAGTTGGCGGTAAAATAGAGGAGTTATAATGTTTAGAACGATTATTGATGCATTCAAAGTAAAAGAAATAAGGAATAAGATATTAATCACACTCCTTCTTCTTTTTATTTACAGAATAGGTTGCTGGATACCTTGTGTGGGCTTTGATACAGCTGCAATGTTTGAAAATAGCACTGGTTTTGGCTTCTTTGACCTTATGAACATGGTCAGTGGTGGTGCGCTTGCAAACTGTTCAGTGTTGGCATTAGGTGTATCTCCATATATCACAGCTTCAATCGTAATTCAGCTTTTGACGGTAGCAATTCCAGCTCTTGAGCGACTTTCTAAAAGCGGAGAGGACGGGAGGCGCAAAATAAATTTCTATACAAGAATTGCAGCATTAGTGCTTGCACTAGCGCAAGCTATAGGAATTGTTGTGGCTTATTCATCAAGCCTAGATACAAACCTTCTTGGCGGAATACCAGCATGGCTTGTAGGATGCGGCGTTGTGCTTATAATGGTTGCTGGCGCTATGTTCACTGTATGGCTTGGAGAGCGTATTACCGATTTGGGCATAGGCAATGGAACAAGTATGCTTATCTTTGTAGGTATTCTTTCATCTGCAGGTTCAAGTATATCAGCTATTATTCAGCAGTGTACTGTTGATATAACATACATTTGGTATCTTGTAATATTTATTGTATCTATTATTGCAATATTTGCTTTGATTGTATTTATAGACGGAGCAGAAAGACGAGTACATGTTCAGTATGCTAAGCAGATTAAAGGTCGCAGAATGTATGGCGGTCAAAGCAATTACATTCCAATCAAAGTCAATGCTACAGGTGTTATGCCAATAATCTTTGCTAGTGCTCTTCTTACATTCCCACAGATGATTATTTCGATTTTCTGGCCTAATGTCACTTGGTATAGCGATTGGCTAGGAACAAATTCATGGTTATACATTGTGCTTACAGCATTGCTAATACTTGTATTCTCCTTCTTCTATTCAAAGATTTCCTTTGACCCAGATGATATTGCAAAGAGAATACAACAGCAAGGGGGTACAATTCCAGGAATTAGAGCGGGAAAACTAACAAGTGAATATCTTGCAAAAATTTCTAAGAGAATAACTCTATTTGGAGCAATATTCCTTGCTATTATCGCACTTATTCCATCACTTGCATTTAAAGCAATAGGAGACAACAGTGGCGCTACAGTGTTGATTAACGCATTCTCAACAACTGGACTTATGATTGTTGTTTCGGTGGCACTTGAGTTTGAAAAACAATTATCTGCTCAAATGTTTGTAAGAAATCATAAAGGATTTTTAAGTTAAAAGGCATTTCCAATGGGGAAGCAATTCCCCATTGCAAAGCATTTGAGAAATTTAAAGGAGAGAAGATGAAAATTATTTTACTAGGAGCTCCAGGGAGCGGCAAAGGCACACTTGCAAAAAATATTGTTAAAGATTTTTCGCTTGCACATATTTCAACTGGCGATATGTTTCGTGAATGTGTAAAAAGCGGAAGCGAACTTGGCAATAAAGTAAAATCAATCATGGATAGTGGTGCGCTTGTTCCAGATGAAGTAACAATAGAGATAGTTAAGGATAGACTTAGCAAAGATGATTGTAAAAATGGCTTTATATTAGATGGTTTTCCTAGGACAATTAAGCAGGCTGAGGCTCTTGAAAAGATTTCTCAAATTGACACAGTTATCTTAGTAGACCTTTCAAAAGAGGAAATCATTGAAAGATTATCAGCAAGAAGAACATGTCTAAAATGTGGCTCAACTTTCAATAAAAATGATGTCCCAAATGGCAAATGTTTGAATTGTGAGAGCGAGCTTATTCAGCGTGATGACGATAAACCGCTGACTATATCAAATCGTCTGGAAGTTTATGAGAAAAACACTGCACCACTTATAAACTTCTACAGTGACAGACTGGTTAAGTTCTCAAGTGCAGGAACGCCTGAGGAAACTTATAGACCGGTAAAAGCTTTTCTAAAAAAATTGGAGGCATAAGTTGAATAATTTAACACCTGCTCAAATGGTCTTAATGCGAAAAGCCTGCCTAATAACTAAACAGGCGCTAGATTACGCACAGACCCTTATAAAGCCTGGAATTTCAACAAAAGACCTTGACAAAGAAATAGAAAAGTTTATAATTGATAATGGTGCTTTCCCTGCTTCTAAAGGTTATGAAGGTTTTCCTGGAGCCGCTTGTATTTCCGTCAATGAGATGGTTGTCCATGGAATACCAAGTGAAAAGATAATCTTGAAGGAAGGGGACATTGTCAGTGTTGACATAGTAGTCCGATATAAAGGTCTTCACGGAGATGCAACTCGCACTTTCGGTGTTGGAAAGATTTCTCCAGAAAATCAAAGACTTATAGATGTTACTAGGGAGTGCTTCTTTGAGGGAGTAAAAAAACTCAA
This sequence comes from uncultured Bacillota bacterium, assembly GCA_949282835.1. GTDB lineage: Bacteria > Bacillota > Clostridia > Christensenellales > UBA1242 > Caccovivens. The sequence continues at coordinate 4,651 of CASDQU010000013.1, forward strand.
AGTAGGTCATAGACTTGGAGAGGTAAGTCATGCGATACAAGAACATGCTGAGAAAAATGGTTTTTCAGTTGTAAGAGAACTTGTTGGGCATGGAATAGGACTTAAAATGCATGAGCCGCCTAATGTGCCAAACTATGGCAAGGAAAGTGATGGACCTCTTGTGACCGAGAATGCCTGCCTTGCAATAGAGCCAATGATTAATGCAGGACGAAAAGAAATTTGGCTAATTGAGGACGGCTGGGGAGTTATTACTAGAGACGGAAAATGTTCAGCTCATTATGAAAACACAGTTCATGTCACAAAAGATGGCATAGAAATCTTAACTCTTTAAGAGGTGATGAGATGAAAATAGGAAATGTTGTTTTAGCAAAAGCTGGAAAAGAAAAAGGACAATTATATGTAATTGTCGCTCTCGATGATAAATATGCTTATTTATCAGATGGGAAAAGGCTTAAAAAAGACAAGCCTAAAAAGAAAAGTTTTAAACATATTCAAAAGTTTACAAACCTTTCTCTAAGCGAAAGCGAACTACTCGACCAGAATGAAAGAGTAAACGCTTTAATCAGAAAATTTTTATCAAAAATAAGGAGTGAACATGTCTAAAGAAGATGTAATTGAATTTGAAGGAGTGGTAGAAGAAGTGCTTCCAAACACTACTTTTAGAGTGCGTCTTTCTAATGGTCATGAAATCCTTACCTACCTATCTGGCAGACTTAGAAAAAATTATATCAAAGTGCTAGAGGGAGACAAAGTCAAAGTTGAAATGAGCCCTTATGATTTGACGAAAGGTAGAATTACTTGGCGTGAGAAGGGTTAAAAAGGAGACATTATGAAAGTTAGAGCATCAGTTAAGCCTATTTGTGATAAGTGTAGAGTAATCAAGAGAGATGGCAAAGTTATGGTTATCTGCTCTAAGAGCGCAAAACACAAACAAGTACAAGGCTAAATAATTAAAAAATTGGAGGATAATTAAATGGCAAGAATTGCTGGTGTAGATTTACCCAGAGAAAAAAGATTGGAACTTGGACTTACTTATATCTATGGAATAGGTAGAGTTACTTCCAACAAAATTTGTGAAGCAACAGGCATCAGTGCAGATATCAGAGTTAAAGATTTGACTGATGATCAAATAGCAAAGCTTCGTAATTATATCGAACACAATATCATCGTAGAAGGTGAATTAAGAAAAAAAGTCGACATGGACATTAAAAAACTCAGCGAAATAGGTTGCTATAGAGGCATCCGTCATCGTAAAGGTCTTCCAGTACGCGGTCAGAATACAAGAAATAATGCGCGCACTAGAAAAGGCCCTAAGAAAGTTGTCGCTGGTAGTTCTAAGAAAGGTAAGTAAGGAGAATTAATATGGCAAAGAAAACAACTGCAAAAAAGACTACAAAAAGAAGAGTCAGCAAAAACATATCTCAAGGACAAGTTCATATTAAAACTTCTTTTAACAATACAATTGTTACCTTTACAGACTCAAACGGCAATGTCCTTTCTTGGTGCAGCAGCGGGAAACTTGGACTTAAAGGTTCCAAGAAAAGCACTCCATTTGCTGCACAATCATGCGTAGAAGACGCAGCAAAAGTCGCAAAAGAGCATGGTATTCAATCTGTTGAAGTATTTGTAAAAGGACCAGGAAGTGGCAGAGAGCTTGCTATCCGAACCCTTGCAAACTGTGACATCAATGTTACCATGATTAAGGATGTTTCTCCAATCGCTCACAACGGTTGTAGACCTCCTAAAGTTAGAAGAGTTTAAAAGGAGAGGCAAAAATGGCAAGAACTATTGAACCTGATTGCCGTCAGTGTAGACGAGAAGGATGCAAACTTTTCCTTAAAGGTGAAAGATGTACAACTAAGAAATGTGCTATGGAGCGCAGACCAGTTATTCCTGGACAACATGGAAATAGCAAGAGAAGAGTTGCATTTTCTGAATACGGCACACAACTTCGTGAAAAACAAAAAGTTAAAAGAATGTATGGAATACTTGAAAAACAATTCAGAGCATATTACGAAAAAGCTCGTAAGATGGAAGGAGCTACAGGCTCAGTAATGCTCACTCTGATTGAAAGAAGACTTGATAATGTTGTTTACAGAATGGGTATAGGCCTTAGCCGTAAACAGGCAAGACAGATTGTAAATCATGGACTTATTACAGTAAATGGCAAACGAGTAAATATTCCATCATACATCGTTAAAGTTGGCGACGTTATAGCAATCAAAGAGAACAAACAAAACAACGAACAATTCAAAGACCTTAAAGGCAGCAAAATTGTTATGCCAAAATGGGTCGAATTTGATACAAACACTCTCTCTGGGAAAATTTTAGCACTTCCTAGCAGGGAAGATATCGATGCTGATATTAAAGAACAACTTATCGTTGAATTGTATTCAAGATAATAAGAGGGAGGAACAAATAATATGGAAATGGAAAGACCTAAAATCAGTTGTGAAGAGACAGATAATGGCGC
>CASDQU010000014.1 GCA_949282835.1 uncultured Bacillota bacterium
TACCCTTGAAGTTGAGACAAATGGCACAACTTCTGCAAGAGAGATAGTATCACTTGCAGGTAAGATTATTATGGAACATGTCAATCTTTTCGTTGAGCTTTGTGCTCAAATGGCAAGTACAGATATCTTAGTTTCTAGGGACGAGGACAAACAAATTAAACTTATGGAACTTCCTATAGAAGAGATGGATCTTTCTGTTCGTTCTTACAACTGCTTAAAGAGAGCAGGAATCAACACAGTCGAAGACCTTATCAAAAAGTCAAGAAGCGATATGCTTAAGGTTAAAAATCTTGGTATTAAGTCTATTGATGAGGTTATTGCAAAACTTGAAAGTTATGGACTTTCACTTCGCAGGGACGAAGACTAAACTTAAAAAGGAGATAAAACATGGCTAACGCAAAACTTGGAAGACCAAGCAAAGAAAAAAATTCTATGCTTCGCGGACTTGTGTCTGACCTGTTATGGTTTGGGAAAGTTGAAACAACTCTTGCAAGAGCTAAATCTGTAAGAAGCCAGGCAGAAAAACTTTTGACACTTGCCATCAATTCTTATGAGGATATTGTTAAAACAACTAAAGAGATTAAGAATGACAAAGGTGTTAAAGTAAAGACAACTGTTTCTAATGACGGGCCTAAAAAGTTGCAAGCTCGTAGACAGATGATGGCTTATCTTATGGACAGACAAGAACAGAGAAAGCCAAAAGAATCTATTGAGGCATTTGAAGCAAGAACACAAGGAATTAATCATCCTCTTCTTGAAAAGATGTTTAACCTTTATGCGCCTAAATATGCAACTCGCATTAAAGAAGTAGGACAGGGCGGCGGTTATACTAGAATTATTAAAATTGGACAAAGAAGAGGCGACAATGCTGAAATGGCAATCGTTGAATTAATTTAATTATTTAAAAAAAGGCAATTAAATTGTCTTTTTTTATTTTGTAAAATTTATTTATCTTAAATCTTTATCAGCCTTTAATTACAAGGAGAATAAATGTTTTTAAATATTATTTTTATGTTATTATTTTTTTATTAAAAAAATAATTAAATTATTTTAATTTAATTAAAATATTTAATTTTAAAAAATATTTTATTAAAAAACATTTTATTTAATTAAAATAGATAGGGTCATCTTATTGACAAAAAGGAAAAGCTATATTATACTTTTATCTAGAGGTAAATTATGCAACGAAAAGATTATTTTATCGGCTTTATTTTGGCTATTATCAGTTTGATATGTTACTTTGTGTTAATGATTGCTATATGTGCGCAAAGTGTGCTAGAGGTGGACTCTTCATCAGGCAAGATACTTGCATTAGTCTTTTCTCTTTTAGGCGCTGTTTTTATAATTAGTACAATAGTATTAAATGTATTATCAATAAAGGCATGGAAAGAAGAAAATTTGATTTTAAAGAGGAAGAATATAATTATTAGCGCTGTAGTTTGTAATTTTATTATGAATATAGTTTTAATTATTGTGTTTGCCTTGAATAATATGCCTTCATCTTTCACACTAGGAATTTCAATAGCCTTTCATCTTTTTGTCTTTATTGGTATAGTGATTGCTAACAGTTTAATTTTAAAAGAGATAATCCCTTTATTTCAAAGAGAAGGTAAGAAGTCATGAGGGTGGTAATTCAAAGGGTATTAAAAGCAAATCTCTATGTAGAGGGCAAGGAAATTTCAAAGATTGATAAAGGCGCAGTTGTATTTTTGGGAGTAGGCAAAGATGACCAAGAAGAGGATGCAAAAAAACTTGCACTTAAGATAGCTAAGCTGCGTATATATGAAGACGAAAATGGCAAGATGAATAGAAATATACAAGATTATGGCGGAGAAATTTTACTTGTAAGCCAATTTACTCTTTATGGCGATTGCAAAGGTGGTAATAGACCAAGTTTTACGCAGGCTAAAAATCCAAATGATGCAAAAGAATTGTATTTAAAGGTGCAAAATCTTTTAGAAAATGAAAATATTTCTGTTAAAACAGGTGTTTTTGGTGCAGATATGAAAATAGATGTTTTAAATGATGGGCCTGTAACTATCCTTTTAGATAGCAACGATTTGAAATAAAAGTAAACTTTGGGAATTTGCAGAAAAGGAGACTTTAGAAAAGCTCCTTTTTTGTTATAAATATAAAGTCAAAAGCAAAAGCTCTACCATATTGCTTTTTGCACACAAGGCAAAATAATTGACTTTTTAGCAAAAAGTTATATAATCAAATTAGATGTTTTTTCATTGGAGGAATTATGATATTATTTGGCGATTACCATACTCACACAAAATATTCTAAGAATAACCACGGCAAGGGAACAATTTTAGAAAATGCTTCCGTTGCCTACAACAAAGGGCTAAAGCAGATAGCAATCACAGAGCATGGATTTAACCATCTATTTTATGGTGTTAAAAGACGCGACATTCCTTCTATGAAAGAAGACATTTTAAATGCCAAAGAGATAACAGGAGTAGATATTCTTTTGGGAGTGGAAGCAAATTTAATTTCACTTGATGGCAAAATAGATGTAAATGAAGAAGATTTTGAGTTTTTAGATATTCTCTTGATGGGTTTTCATCAAATGGTTAAAACTCCTACTATGAATGATTGGAATAAACTTATTTTAGCAAATATGTTTGGTTCACCATTTGCACCAAGCAGCGAGCGATTAAATAGAAATACCACTGCATATTTAAAAGCTTTAGATAAATATCCTATTGATATTATCACCCATTTAAATGTTGGTTGCCCAGTAGATATATTAGCGGTTGCCAAAATGGCAAAAGAGAAAGGCGCATATATTGAATTGAATGGTAAAAGATTAAACTTTAGCGATAGAGAGATGATAACAATGGTAGAAGAGGGCGTTCAATTCATAATTGACTCTGACGCACATTCACCAGATAGAGTTGGAGAATGTAACCGCGCTATCGATTTAATTTTCAGGCTTGGGTTGCCATTATCTCAGTTTGTCAATATTGATAAAATACCCAATTTTTCATCAAAGAGAGGTATAAATTGAGTTTTGCAAAAGATAGCAAATTAGAAATTATTGAAAGCGAAATTGAGGACGCAGATTGCGGACAAGCTTTTTTGTCGGGATTGTTACATGCCAGCGGCAATATTACCAAAAATAGCGAGGGCTTTGGCTGCGATATAGTAACCGACTTTAAAGAAATTTTTTCTTTTCTTTACAAGATAGTCAGGAATTTGTATGGAGAAGATTTGACGCTTGAAATTTCAGATGATTATATCATCAATAAGACTGTTTATTATAGAATTAAATTTCCCTCTTCTATCTCTATGACAATATTGCGCGATTGTGGCATATTACCTCAAACTGGCGAGATATCATTTATTGAGGGAATAGACAATAATATAGTGCCTGATGATGAAACTAAAAAATGCTTTATAAAAGGTGCGTATGTAGGCTGTGCGACCTCATCTATTAAACTTTCAGACCTAGGCTCACAACTTCCTACTACCGGTTATCATGTAGAATTTGCCTCTCATAAAAGGTTATTTTTAGAAGACTTGCAAAAGCTACTTGCCTATTTTAATATAACAAGTAAACTTGCTTTAAGGCGAAGAACTTTTGTTCTCTATTTAAAAGATAGTGAGGCAATTAAAGACCTGCTTGCTTTAGTTGGAGCGCCTCAAAGTGTGATGGCTCTTGCTGACGAGATGGCAAAAAGAGGGTTGCGAAATACCGTTAATCGTCAGGTAAATTGCATAAACGCCAATATCAATAAAACTGTTGAGGCAAGCATGAAACAGACGCAGGCTATCAATTACATTAATAAAAAGATAGGGCTAGAATCTCTGCCAGAAGATTTACAAGAGGTGGCAGTTTTGAGACTTGCAAATCCTCAAGAGAGTATGGAAGAATTGTTAAAACTTTCTACCATTAAATTAACCAAGAGTGGACTTAACCATCGTTTCCGAAGAATTTTAAAAATAGCTGATTTACTTAAAGATAAATGATAGGGGGCAACATGAAAGATTTTGTGCATTTACACTTGCATACCGAATATAGTTTACTTGACGGACTTGCCAGAATAAATAAACTTGTAGATATCGTCAAAGAACGAGGCTGGAGTGCAGTTGCTATTACCGACCATGGCAATATGCACGGAGCGATTAAATTTTTTGAAGCCTGCGTTCAAAAAGGAATTAAGCCAATTATAGGTGAGGAGTTTTATGTTTGTCATGATATGCACTCACGCTCAAATAGAGAAGATACAGGACATTTAATTTTAATTGCAAAGAATAACACAGGTTACAAAAATTTGTTAAAGCTTTCCTCTCTTGCCTATTTAGAGGGGATGTATTATAAGCCAAGAATTGACTATAAACTACTTGAGAAACATAGCGAAGGGCTTATATGCCTTTCTGCGTGTCTAGCTGGACATATTGCGCAATATATTTTAAAAAGACAATTTGATGAGGCAGATAAATTAGCGCTGTGGCTTAAAGGCATTTTTAAAGATGATTTTTATCTAGAAATTCAAAATCATAATCTTATTGAAGATAAAGAGGTCATTTTAAAGCTCACCGAGATGAGCGAGAGACTAGGTATTGCTATGGTGGCTACCAATGATGTACATTATTTAAATAAAGAAGATAGTGAGCTTCAAGATGTACTGATGTGTGTACAAATGGGGAAGACCTTTGATGACCCTGAGCGAATGAAATTTGAAACAGATGAATTTTATCTTAAAACTTATGAAGAGATGTTGCAAGCTCTTCCAGGTTATGAAGATGCTCTTGATAGGACGGTTGAAATAGCAAATAAGTGTCATATCACCATTAAAACCAAATCGTTAAGAGAAGCGGCAGAAAATGGTAATGAGCTTATACCTGATGAAGACAAACTTGGTGCTACCGAAAACTTTATTCCAAAATATCAGCCAGACACTGGAGAGAGTGCCTATCAATTTTTATCGCGACTTGCCTGGGAAGGGCTAGAGAAAAAATATTCACAAGTGCCAAAGGAATTTGAAGAACGAATGACAATGGAGCTTGAGACCATTAAAAAACTTGGCTATGTTGAATATTTCTTGATAGTTTGGGATTATATCAATTTTGCCAAACAAAATGACATTCCTGTTGGGCCTGGTCGAGGCTCTGGCGCGGGAAGTTTAGTGGCATATTGCACAGGGATTACAGAAGTTGACCCTATGAAATATGAACTCTTTTTTGACCGTTTTATCAATCCTGAGCGCGTTTCGATGCCAGACTTTGATGTCGATTTTTGTATGGATAGAAGACGAGAGGTAATTGAATATGCCAAAAGAAGATATGGCTCTGACCATGTTTCAAATATTGTAACTTATGGTAATATGCAGGCAAAAAACGCTATTAAAGATGTAGCGAGAGTACTTAGATTTCCATATTCAGAAGTGGACAAAATTACCAAAGAGATACCTTTTAAACCTGTCAAAAAACCGCCAGTGCTTAAATATTATTTTGGAACGACTGGGAAAGAGGAAGATAAGCAATATATTATTTCAGAGCTTCGTGCCCTATATGATGAAGACCCACAGATTAAAAAGATTATTGATATGGCGATTAAGCTTGAAGGAGTGCCAAGAAATGTATCTATGCATGCGGCAGGAGTGCTTATTGCTCCCGACCCAGTTTATGAGCATGTTCCAATGGCAAAAAGCGGAGAAGATGAAATAACCCAGTTTGATATGACCGAGCTTGAACAATTAGGACTTCTCAAATTCGACTTTTTAGGACTTAGAACCCTTACCGACATACATAAGGCAATAAAATATATCAAAGAAGATTATGGAGTAGAGATTGATTTTTCTAAGATGTCTTATGATGACCCTAAAGTGTTTGAACTTATAAGCTCTGGCAATACTGAGGCTGTCTTTCAACTTGAAAGTGGTGGTATGAAAAAGTTCATGAAAGAGCTTCAGCCAACCTGTCTTGAAGATATTATAGCGGGCATTTCTCTTTATAGACCAGGGCCTATGGATTTTATTCCAAAGTTTATCAAAGGCAAAAAAGAACCAGAAAGTATTGTATATGAAGACCCAATTCTTGAGCCAATTTTGAAAAACACTTACGGCTGCATTGTTTATCAAGAGCAGGTTATGAAAATTTTTCAGGTTATGGCTGGCTTCAGTTTGGGCGGTGCTGATAATGTTAGACGAATAATGTCAAAGAAAAAGCCAGAGAAATTACCACCAGAGAAAAAGCGATTTATTTATGGTGAAAAGGGTACTGGAAAAAAAGCAGCAATCCCTGGAGCGCTTGCGCTTGGGCATGATGAAAAGGTGGCGGAGAAAGTATTTGACCAAATGGCTAAATTTGCAGGTTATGCCTTTAACAAATCTCATGCGGCTGCCTATGCCTATATATCCTATCAAACAGGTTATCTAAAAGCGCATTATGAAAAGGAATATCTAACAGCCGTTTTAAACAATAGAATAACCAACGCAGACGCGATTAAAAAATATACCAATTATGCACGCAAAGAGGGCTTTGACATCTTGCCGCCAGATATTAACAAATCTTTTACAGAGTTTAAAGTTGAAAATAATGGTATAAGATTTGGTCTGGGCGCGCTAAAATATGTTGGAACTGGACTTATTGACAGCATTGTAGAAGAGAGAGAAAAAAATGGCTCTTTTAAAGATATTGAAGACTTTTTAAGAAGAATTACCAATCCTTCTCTTAACAGAAAGAGTATGGAAACATTGATATTAAGTGGTGCTTTTTCATGTTTTAAAGTATATCGGTCGCAACTTATGGATGTCTATCAAACTTGCATGGATATGATAAATAATGACCGTAAACATAAGGCAACTGGGCAATTTTCTATGTTTGACACTTTTGAAGAGGAAACTAAATCGGTAAACAGTGTGCAATTCCCAAATATTAAAGAATATAACAAAGAAACACTCTTGCGTTATGAAAAGGAATATGTGGGGATTTATCTATCAGGACATCCCCTTGATGATTATCTAGATAAATATGACCAATTCAATTTTACAAGTGATATGATTGCCTCTTTAAAAGTTGATGGCGATATCGAACAAGGACAAGATGATGAATTAAATAATGATTATGGCAGTGGATATTATAACTTTGAAGAGGAAGAGCTAGAGCAGAACAATGAGGTTCAAGATGGTCAACAGGTGCTTGGTGGCGGCATTATAACCAGTATCAAGAAAGTCAATGCCAAAAGTGGGAATATGGCTTTTGTGACTATTGAAGATATATATGGCACTTATGACATTATGTTTTTTAGCAAACTCTATGCTCGTTTTAAAGATTTAATAAAAGAAGACACTCTTGTAACAGTGAAGGGGAAACTGTCTATCAGAGAAGGAAAATCTCCAGTTGTTATTGCAGAAAGTTTGACGGCTTGGGAAAAACCAATACAAACTGTTCAAAATGCAACCGTTTATTTGAGGTTTAACACTAAAGATATAGATTTATATGATAAAGTCAAAAAAATAACATCCTCTTATCCTGGTAAGTCGCCAGTGGTTATCAAGTGTACATCTTCAAATAAAGGATTTTCTTTCAATACCAAGGTGGATGTGAACAATTATTTAAAAAATGAATTGATTGGACTTTTAGGCGAAGATAATGTTATAATTAAAGTGCAAGAATAAATATATGTAGAGAGGAAATATGAAAATATTGATTTTAACAAGTGGCGGAGATGCGCCAGGAATGAACAAGGTGATTGCTATAATGCAAAAGAAATTCAAAAATTCTCTTTATGCTTGCGAAGAAGGCTTTAAAGGGCTGATTGAGGGCAAGATTGCTTTAGCTTCCACCTTTTCTCCTCTTGCAAGTGAAGATGACGCGGGCAGTTGCATACGAAGTTCGCGCTGCCCAGAATTTAAGACTAGAAGGGGATTTAAAAAGGCATTAGAAAATGCAAGACGATTTGATTATGTGGTAGTACTTGGAGGAAATGGTTCATATAAAGGCTGCTGCGAATTGAATGAAAATGGTGTAAAAACAATTTTTATTCCCTCTACTATAGACAATGATGTCAAAATTAGCGACTATAGCCAAGGCTTTGATACCGCACTAAATGCCTGTCAATATGTAATTAAAAATACCATGCCATCTATGGCGGCCTTCAAAAGGTGTGCAATTTATGAGGTAATGGGAAGAGAATGTCCTTTGCTTGCTCAAAAAACTCAAGAGAAGATGAATTGTAATTATTTGATTTCTTCCCAAAAAGATATTGATTTTGAAAAAATTTCAAATATAATTAATGAAAACTATGGACAAAATCTGGCTACATCGATTATAATTAAAGAGCGGCTAATTTCTAGCGAAGAACTTATATCAAAACTGTCTATATTATCTCCAAATGTGGGAATAAAATATATTCAAGTTGGCTATTTGCAACGGGGAGGCAAACCTACTAAAAAAGAACTTTACTTTGCCAAAAAATTTGCTCAGCTAGCAATTAAGATTATCAAAGAGAATAAAAAGAGTCGTGCAATTATCTATAAAAACAACGCATTTCAAATATATTAGGCTTTAACATTGAATTGCAAAGAAAAAGAGTTGACAAAGGTTTTGATAATTCCTATAAAAAAATTATCGATTTTGCGTCTATGGTGAAGTGGATATCACAATCGACTTCGGATCGATTATCGAGGGTTCGAGTCCTGACGGGAGCACCAAAAACCATTTAAATGTAAGTTTAAACATGAATCTTTAAGTAAGGAGATAAATTATGTATATTGTTTATTGCCACCATGCACAAAGAGCACACACCGGCAGTCAAGAAGACGACTTAACCAGCCTTGGAAGAAAGGATGCCGAACTTGTTGGCGAATTTATGAAACAAATCCCTAATGTCAAAGCTATATATACATCTCCTTATTTTAGATGTTCAGAAACCGCAAAGATAATAAACAAATCTCTTAATGTGCCTATTATTGAAGAAGACAAATTTAACGAATTTGTTAGCGAAGAAAACAAAGAAACTTGGGCAGATTTGCAAAAAAGAGTTATCAATGCCATTAAAGAAATTATTGCAAAATATAATAATGAGGACTCAATAATTTGTGTAACTTCTGGCGTGAATATTGCGGGCTTTCTTGATTGGCGTTTAGGGCTAGAACCAAATGAAAATATGCCGTTTTTAGGAATTATTTCTTGTTCGCCGATAATATTTCAATATGATAAAAAATCATAAGTTTATCAAATTTAAAATTAAAGTTTTTGAAAAATATACAAAAATTTTAGCTTAGTCTTCGGAGCGATGAGTTTGGGGTTCGATAATCCCCATAAAAAATTATCGATTTTGCGTCTATGGTGAAGTGGATATCACAATCGACTTCGGATCGATTATCGAGGGTTCGAGTCCTTCTAGACGCACCAAAGATTTAATATTTATTATCCTCATTATTTTTTAAATATTGTTTTTTAACCTTTTAAAAATGTGATACAATTAAAATATGAAAAAATTGAACAAAGTAGTTATAATCACAGGGATAAGCGGCGGAATTGGGCGCGCGACTGCACAATATTTATTTGAAAGAGGTTGCAAAGTCTATGGTATTAGTAAAAGCGAGTTTATTGATAAACGCTTTACCTCTTTTGTGGCAGATGTAAACGAC
>CASDQU010000015.1 GCA_949282835.1 uncultured Bacillota bacterium
TATTCACAAAAGATGGCACCATAGTAAAAATGCCAGCCATTAAAAGCATTATTGATAAACTTAAAACTCCCTTGATGAAATTTTTCATACTAACTCCTTTAAAATAAGAAATCGGGGTCAAAATTGCGAGCAATATACTTATAAATAATATAATACATTATCTAAGCAAAAGCAAATTTTTTTGACTTGTTTGCAAAATTCGCCCATATTTTTTTATTTTCGCAAAACTAGTTTGTACATTTTTGTAAAATATTAAATAAAAAAGAGAAAATTAGCTGATAAATTTTGTATTTTCTTTGCTTGACAATCCTTTTTAGGAAAGGTATAATCAAAAAAACACGAGTTTTTAAGGGGTTTTTATGAAAAATATTATTTTAACAGGAGATAGACCAACAGGGAATTTACATCTAGGACACTATGTTGGCTCTTTGGCAAACCGTCTCAAATTACAAAATGAAGGCGACTATGACAAATTCTATATCATGATAGCCGACACACAAGCACTAACCGACAATGCCGACCGTGTCGACAAGGTTAAAAACAACATTATTCAGGTGACTATTGACTATCTGTCAGCAGGGATTGACCCAAGCAAGGTTAATATTTTTGTTCAATCGCAAGTGCCACAACTATTTGAAATGACTTCATATTTTTTAAATCTTGTAACACTAGCGCGTTTACAACGAAATCCAACAATAAAGGAAGAGCTAAAAGTGCGCGCATTTAGCCATTCAATTCCTGTTGGATTTATGACATATCCAATATCTCAAGCGGCAGATATTTTAGCCTTTCAAACAACGCTCGTGCCTGTTGGAGAAGACCAGCTGCCTATGATAGAGCAGACGCGTGAGATTATCAACACTTTCAATAATGTCTATCAGCCCAAATCACCTGTATTTGCAATGCCTAAAGCGATGTTACCTTCAATAAAAATCTGTGAAAGATTGCCTGGGCTAGATGGCAAAATCAAGATGTCTAAATCGGCAGGAAATGCAATAAATTTATGCGACAGCGCTCAAATAGTAAAACAAAAAATCATGTCCGCCTACACAGACCCTGACCATATTAAAATAACCGACCCTGGCAAAATTGAAGGCAATGTTGTATTTGCCTATCTTGACGCCTTTTGCGAAGATGAAGACTTTAAAGAATTTCTTCCAGATTACAAAAATCTTGACGAGTTAAAGGCTCACTATAGAAAGGGAGGGTTAGGCGATGTGAAGGTAAAACTCTTTTTAAACAGCATTTTAGACAAGCTCCTCTCGCCTATAAGAGAAAAACGCTCAGCGCTTGAAAAAGACCTTGATGCCATCTATCAAATGTTATTTGAAAATTCTAAAAAAGCCGCCTTTGAAGCAGAAAAAACCTTGACCGCTATGAAAGATTGTATGGGGCTTGATTATACAAAATTATTAAAAAATCGCTAAAATTTTCATTTTTTTAGCGATTTTTCTTTGTTTTTTAGATAATTTTTGATTTTAACAATATCAATTTGTCGACTTTTTTTGACAAATTTTTTCTTTTTCCTTACACTATTTTTAGGAGCAATCTATGAAAAAACTTAGCCTATATATTGCAAGTTTTATCTTCATTTTCGTCATATCTATCACAATGCTGGCATGTGATTTTTCTGCCAGCCCAAGTGCCGATTACAACAATAGCCCTAGCGAAAATGTAGAATTTTTGATATCTTACCAGCCATCAAGTGACTACACGATTTCACTAAATAAATCATCTGCAAAATGTGGCGAAACAATATACTTGAATATTGAAATGCTTTCTAAGGGGCTAGCAATAGAATATGTAAAAGCAAACGATGAATATTGCACCCCCATTTTAGACAATTTTTACAATTATTCTTTTACAATGCCTAGCAAAAATGTTCAAATCACCATTTCGTTAAAGCAAAGTCAACTTTTAATTTGGACAGGCTCACCAATTACCAAACTTGCAGCTAGTAACCAATCTCAATCCTATGAGTTTTCCTTTTTACAGCCTATTGAAATAACTTCAATTACCAAACAAATAGCACTTTATTCCTCAAATCCAAGCTGCATACCTTCTAGTGCCATCCAAGATATTTCTTTAATCGCCTCTTCTGATAATTCAAAATTTATAGGCGGCAAGTTTAACATTGATTTATCGCAAATCAATTTAGGAACAACCACTTTATCTTTACATATAACCAGTCTTAATCCATATTGCGATTGCACAATTAGCCTTGAAATTGAAGTGGTCGATACCTCTCATAAATTAACTTTTGACTTCTCAGCTATAAATGCAAAGGAAATCATGATTGATATCATAAATTTAGATACCGGCGAATACTTCAGCTATACTACCACTCAAAAATACTATTCAATAGACATTGCCTGCCAAACTAATAATTCAATAATAGTGGATGTTTACTATCTCTCTCAAAATGGCAATATAATTGGTGTTGCTCTTCCTAACATAAGTACAGCTAATGTCACTTTAGATAACGGACTACTTGTCTTTCTAGAAGATAACGCAGAGCTAAATATCGTATGCTAAAAAAATGTCCTTGCGGACTTTTTTATTTTTTCAATTTATCTTTTTGCGTCTATAAATCTTCGGTATCCATTTGTCTTTTTGCAAATCAAATTCTATAAGTCTTCCAAGTTCATTCAAATCTATTATACACTACAAAATTTAACTAGTTAGTTATATTTAAATAACAATTTGATACAACAAAATATGCATATTCAAATGGCAAAAATATGCTTAAATGCCATAGTGGCACTTCTTTATTTCTAGGCATAGCTATAGACAAACTCCCTTTTCTTTTTGGATAAGATTACGAGCTTGTTGATATTTTTCTATAGTCTCAAGCAGATATCGTTCACGACCTCTAGCATCAAGCTTCATCAATTTATCTTCATCCATTAATCTCTTTAGAGGATTATAAACATATTCTTTTTCATTTACAATTTCTTTAACTTTATCATAAAAAGCTTGGTCATTATTACTAATAATCTTTACATTAGCACCATTATATGTATTTCTTAAATTCTTATTTATCATACGATTTTTTGCTCTCATAGCAAGTGTTTTTAAAATATCGTTTTTCATTTATCACTCCTTTTTTGTTGCTCTTCCGGAAAACATGACTATTATAGCACACTATGCGCTAAATAAAAAATGGTATTTTCGTATTATTTAGTACTATATTGTCGAATTTTGTAAATTTTAACCGTGCTAACATCTTTTAATACAAAAAACACTGGCAAAACGAGCCAGTGCATATATGATTTTATAAATAAAAGGCAGACCTTTAGTCTACCTTAAACATTAAAATTCTTCATTTAAAAGTTGAAAATAAGCTTTTGGATGAGCACATACAGGACAAACCTCTGGAGCAGCATCGCCTACATGAATATAGCCACAATTTCTGCAAATCCAAACTTTTTTGTCTGTCTTGTTAAATACCGTTCCATCTTTAACAAGTTGTGCAAGTTTATTATATCTTTCTTCGTGACGCTTCTCAATATTTGCCACTTCAGCAAATTTAAATGCGATATCGTCAAAGCCTTCAGCCTTTGCCTCTTTAGCCATACGTGCATACATATCTGTCCATTCGCCATGTTCGCCAGCCGCTGCATCAATTAAATTTGCAAGAGTTGTAGGAACACTTCCACCATGCAATTCTTTAAACCACATTTTTGCATGTTCCTTTTCATTATTAGCTGTTTCTTCAAACACACTTGCTATTTGTTCATAGCCGTCTTTTTTTGCTTGCGAAGCATAATATGTATATTTGTTTCTTGCTTGACTTTCGCCAGCAAACGCTTCCATTAAATTCTTTTCTGTTTTTGTACCTTTCAAGCTTTTCATTGTATTTACCTCCGTGATTATTATACCATATTCAAAATAAAAGTCAAAACGATTAAAGGGATTTTATTAGATATTAAAATTTTGTCATTATTTAGCAAAAAAAACTATTGCGCCAGACATTTTTTGTGGGGATTTTTCTATTTTCCAAACAAAACAATCAATCTTATACAAAAAAAAGGCAAACCAAACCTGCAAATGTTTCACGTGAAACAAAGTTTTGCCGTTGCCATCCAAAAAATACAAAATAAAATGTTTCACGTGGAACATTTTGATAATAAAAGGTGTTTTTTGGCAGTGCGCCAGCCATTTTTTTGTGCTTTTAGTCGTTTCCGCCCTTAATTTATAATAATATAATGTCAAAAATCAGCCTTGCAAAAACCTATCAAAAACTATTATCTCAATATATCTTTCCTTTGTCCTAGTTATCAGCACAGTTAAGCGACAATACCGAATATTGGGACTTGATAACGCAGCGCCTGGCTTCCGTTTGTTTGAGAAATAATATTTTGAGGTACTTTTAAATTATCGAAGCCGAACTTGCTTGCAAGAGTGAGACTGATGTTATTCAAACTGTGATGGTGTGCAATTTATTGCACATTTTGTACTAACAAAATTAAAATTTAATTTGTTTAAATTTTAACATCACACAGATTAAAAGCAAAATTAAAAATCATAAGGCATTTATATAACAACAATTTCACTAAAAGACTAATGGATGTTTTAAGCAACTTGGAATATTTAATTTGATAAAAAAATGGTAAATTTAACTAGCGCAAAATTGTTGCAACAAAAAAACGAGCAAGCGCTCGCCTTTTTGGTTTGTTTTTTTAATTTGGATGTCTTTTGTTATAATTTCTAAGGTCGCCCAATGTAATTTCCTTTTTCTTTAATAGTTCAATCATGTCGGCAAGCCTATCTAAATCATCTCTTGAATAATAATCTATATAAATTCGTCCTTTATTATCATTTCCAATAGCAGAAACCTTTGTTGCGAATACGCGCTGCATGTCGTTAATCAACTCTTTTAACTCTAAAGATTGCTCTTTTGTCTTTGCGCTAACCGGTTTTGCAGGATTTAGATAATTTTTTACCGCTTTTTCTAACTCTCTAACCGACATCTTTCCGTCAGCAGCTTGTTTTGCTAATTTTATCTGCTGTGTCACATCATCTACAACTACCAAACATCTAGCATGGCCGCTTGACAGCTTTCCGCTCTCTACCATGTTTATAACATCTGGATAAAGTTGAAGCAATCGCAAGGTGTTCGCCACATTTGAACGGCTTTTGCCAATTCTATCTGAAACGGTCTCTTGAGTGAGATTATATTCGTCCATAAGCTGCTTAATTGCTCGTGCTGCTTCTATTGGGTTCAAATCTTCTCTTTGCAAGTTTTCAATAATTGATATTTCGCGCACCTGCTTTTCAGTATAGTTTTTTATCACTACAGGCACATCTTTAAGCCCTGCAAGTTTTGAGGCCCTCCACCTACGCTCACCAGCAATAATCATATAGCTGTCGTCATCACCTTTATTAACAACTAAAGGCTGAATTACTCCATGTAGTTTAATAGAGCTTGCCAGTTCTTGCAATGCCTCTTCATCAAAATGCTTTCTTGGCTGATTAGGATTTGGATAAATTTTATCAATATTAAGTTCGGTTACCCCGTCTTTTTTGCCATCTTTAGCAACCTTTTCAGTAGTTATGTTTTTATTACTTTCTTCGTCATATAAGGCAAAAAGAGACTCTAACCCTCTGCCTAATCCCTTCTTTTTATCCATTATTTTTTACCTCTCTTGTTTTGATTTTTGTGTCTTTTGTGATAGCTGTATATTTCACTTTGTTCCTATCTAAAAATTCCTCCGCAAGCGACAAATAGGCATCAGCGCCTTTAGATGATGGTTCATAGATAACGATTGGTTCTCCATGACTTGGAGCTTCTGCCAATCTAATATTTCTTGGTATGTATGTGAAAAATACCTTTTTCCCAAAAAACTTTAATATCTCATCGCTAACCTGCGCGGTAAGATTTGAACGCTTGTCTTTCATTGTCATTACGACACCTTCGATATCAATAGAAGGGTTTAAATGAAATTTTATAAGCCTTATTGTATTCATAAGTTGAGTTATTCCCATAAGCGGATAATATTCACATTGCATAGGAATTATTACGCTATTACAAGCTGTAAGCGCATTCACCGTAATTAAGCCTAATGAAGGTGGGCAGTCAATCATTATGAAATCATAACTATCGTTAATAGGTTCAAGTATGCCCTTGATAATCTTCTCTCTTTGCGGCATTTGTACCATCTCAATTTCTGCTCCCGCTAAATCTACTGTAGAAGGAATGATGTCAAGTTTGTCTACAAGTGTAGGCTTAATCACTTCTTCAAGTTTGCAGTCGCCAGAAATCAAATCATAAATAGTTTTTAAATCCTTGTCTTTATCAATTCCAAGCCCGCTAGTAGCATTACCTTGAGGGTCTAAATCTACCACAAGAACCCTTTTACCCATTGCCGCCACATATGCAGCCAAATTTATGCAAGTTGTTGTTTTTCCAACTCCACCTTTTTGATTGGCAAATGCTATAATCTTTCCCATAAATAACCTCGCAACTCTTTACATATATATCATATCATAAAAAAGATAAATTTTAAATGTTTTTTTGTTATTTTTTCTATTTTTAATTGTTTTTTATATATTTTTGACGATTTTTGTCTGATTTTTTATATTTTTGACATATTTTTTTGATTTTATTTGCATTTTTATATCTTTCAGCGAACACACTTTCTTTTACTTTTAAATTATCTAAAGTTAAAACTTTTGTTTTTCCTTTTAAAGTCTCCGATTGTTTCGCTGACAGTCTTGTCAAAGATTGACACACACAAAAATGTAATACGCGCAATTTATTGTTTGACAATTTTATTTTGTAAACAAAGAGAGAAAAACAATTACATAGTAAATAATTTTAACTTTTTTTGTTGTTTTTTAAATATTTTGTTGTTTTTTAGTATTTTGTTAATTTTTTCTGTATTATCTTAATTTTTTAAAAGCGGGCTTATCTTTGGCTGATTTTTCCCTCTTGGGTATTTAGAAGGGGTGTGGGAGATTTTGGATATAAATATTATCGTTCTCATACTGTTTACTTCATTTAATTGAAATTCTTCCTGTCCTTCTATTTGCCCGCCAAGAATTTTTATAGCATAGCCGCCCATTTTAATTTCTTCTTCAGCATTTGCCCCTTTATACATTATTGCCTTTCCGCCGATTTTTAAATAGGGGAGCAAATATTCAGATAGAGTTGGTATTTGAGCAACCGCGCGTGAAAGAGCCACATCAAATTGTTCTCTTTTTGCTTTAACATAGTCTTCTGCTCTTGCATGAATTGCTTTGATATCTTGAAGCTTAAGTTTATTAATCAACTCATTTAAAAATTTTATTCTCTTTTGCAAACTATCAAGCAGGGTTACCTTTAAGTCTGGTCTTAAAATCTTTAGCGGCACTCCTGGAAATCCTGCTCCTGTGCCGATATCTATTATGTGCGCCGAAGGTTTGATATGACTTTGAGGCAAAACACTATCTATAAAATGTTTAACTACAACTTCAAGCGGCTGTGTAATAGCTGTTAAATTAAACTTTTGATTTTCTTGCAATAAAAAATCATAGTAGACACAAAATTGCTCTATTTGTCTATTATTCAAATTAATATTATAATTTTTAAAGATTTTTTCAATTAAATCTTTCATTTTTCCTCTTTATTTTGTTCTTTATGCTTTTTAATTAAAACGCTCAACACCGCAATATCGGCAGGGGATACTCCTGAAATTCTAGACGCTTGACCTATATTTATAGGGCGAATTTCTTTCATTTTTTCTGCCGCCTCCAATCTTAGCCCATGATATTTTTGGTAGTCAAAATCACTAGGTATTAGGGTCTCTTCATTTTTTTTGAATTTTTCTATATCTTCCTCTTGCTGCTTCAAATAGCCCTCATATTTGACCATAATATTCATTTCGTTGACTACTTCCCAAGAAAATTTATCAAAAACATGCAAACTTTCATTGATTTTAAAGGCATTTAAGTTATTTCTTTTTATCATATCTTTAATGGTGATACTCTCTTTAGGAAGGCTTTCATTATTTTTTTCAAAAAGCTCCTTTATTTCTTGTGGCTTGTACTTGTTTTTGATAAGTTCTAAAATTTCTGTAAGCTCTCTTCTCTTTTTGTTAAATATTCGCCACCTGTTATTATCGACTAGCCCAACTTTTCTTCCTATCTCGGTAAGCCTTAAATCGGCGTTGTCTTGACGCAAAAGCAGCCTATATTCGGCGCGAGAGGTCATCATTCTATAGGGCTCATTTGTTCCTTTTGTAACAATATCGTCAATAAGCACTCCAATATAGCCATCACTTCGCTTTAAAACCAACTTTTCTTTGTTTTTTAAATATAAATTAGCATTAATTCCCGCTATAATTCCCTGCGCTGCCGCCTCTTCATACCCTGATGTCCCGTTAATTTGCCCAGCAAAGAAAAGTCCTGGATGGTCTTTTAATTCTAGTGTTGGAAGTAGTTGTGTAGGGTCAATGCAGTCATATTCGATAGCATAACTATCACGCATAATCTCTGCCTTTTCAAGCCCTTTCACCGAATGTATCATGTCTTCTTGCACTTCGACTGGCATTGAGGTCGAAAAGCCTTGTATATAAAATTCATTGGTCGATAAAGCCTCTGGCTCTAAGAAAAGTTGATGGCGCTCTTTGTCTGCAAATCTTACAATTTTGGTCTCTATAGAAGGGCAGTATCTTGGTCCAACGCCTTTAATTAGCCCAGAAAATACTGGTGCTTTGTCTAAATTATTTTTTATAATTTCATGCGTTGATAAATTTGTATAAGTTAGATAACAAACAGCCCTATTTTTTGCCTTCTTCTTTGTAATAAAAGAAAAGTTTTGTATATTTTCTTCGCCATTCTGCACTTCAAGTTTGGAAAAGTCTATGCTTCTGCCATTTATTCTTGCTGGCGTTCCAGTTTTAAAGCGATAAAGTCTTAACCCAAGCCTCTTTAAACTGTCAGATAATTTTTCTGCATTGCTAAATCCATTTGGCCCACAATTTTTTATATAATCTCCTATAATTATATTGCTCTTAAGATAAACTCCTGTTGCAAATACCACCGTTTTGGCTTTATATTGTTTGCCTACCGCCGTTGTTACCACTTTAATCTTTCCCTCTTCTTTAACATCTGTAACTTCTGCTTGTCGCAAATACAAATTAGGTGTATTTTCAATAGTTTTTTTCATCTCGTTATGATAGGCAATTTTGTCGGCTTGCGCCCTTAAACTCTGCACTGCTGGACCTTTTCCACTATTTAACATTCTTAGCTGAATAAGCGTCTTATCAATATTAATTCCCATCTGACCGCCTAGTGCATCTACCTCACTTGCAAGCTGCCCCTTGGCTGTACCGCCAATAGACGGATTACATGCCAAAAAAGCTACCGCGTCTAAACTCAGCGATAATAACAATGTTTTGTTTTTTGTGCGAGCTAGTGCAAGTGCGGCCTCACAGCCGGCATGTCCAGCGCCTATAACTATAGCATCAAATTCATCCATAACGCATATTATAATACAATTTTAAAAAAAATTCAATAAGATTTAACCTATTGAACTTATCTTCTAAAATATTTAGAGCTAAAAAATTCCTCTAAAGAAATTCCTATGGTTTCACAAATTGCTTCTAATGTGCTTAATTTCACATCGGCATTTTTACCTCTAATCAAATTATAAACATTATCGCGATCTAAACCCGAATTTTTGTAAAGTTTATATATAGTCATATTTTTCTCTAATAATAATTCATAATCATAAACAGCTTTGGTGAAATTTTGCATTTTTTTAATGTTAATATAACTAGTTCTTTTAAAATAATTATCAAACTTAAATGTAATTTCAATTTATAGGCTCTTGTGATTTTACTTGCCAAGACAGAATTTTGAGAATATCAAATCTATAATCTGTTCATTTTCGCTCTGCCCAGTTATCTTTCCTAACTCATTCCAAAGCTTTTTTATCTGCATTGCTATTATATCCATACTTTGATAGCTAGACGATAAGAGTTCTAATGCTGTTTTTTTGCACTCTTTTAAAATATTGATTTGTCTTTCATTTGTAATGATTTGCTTATTAAAGTCTATCTTGTCTTCGATTATAAGATTATAAATTTTCTCTTCAATCATTTCTATATTGTTTTGTTTTAGAGCAGATATTTCTATCTCTCCTTTCATCTTTGGCAATATTCTTTCTCTATCCGATTTATTGACTATAAAAATAACATTTTCAAGCTCTTTAATTGAGTTTTCTATTTCTTTATCTTCTTTGCTCATCTGTCTTGAACCGTCCAGCACAAACAAAACGACATCTGCCTCTTTTGCCCATTTTTTAGAACGCTCTATCCCAATCTTTTCAACTTCATTTTCCGAGTGTCGTATGCCTGCAGTATCAATAAAATTTAATTTTATACCTCTATATTCACAACTTCCTATAGAATAATCTCGTGTTGTGCCTTCAATATCTGTAACGATAGCCCGCTCTTCTCCAAGCATGGCATTTAACAGGCTTGACTTTCCAACATTAGGACTGCCAACGATTGCCACATTTATACCATTTTTTAAATATTGCGCTTTTTGTGAGCTAGTTATAAACTCCTCAATTTTTGATTTGCACATTTTAACTATTTCAAATATTTCCTCTTTTGCCGATTTTTCAAAATCTTCTTCAGGGTAATCTAAAGTTGCCTCAATCTTGGCAATACATTCTGTCAAATAGTCTTG
>CASDQU010000016.1 GCA_949282835.1 uncultured Bacillota bacterium
AAACATAGAGGCAATATTTCAAGACTTATAAATCATACTGAAAGCAAGGTCGATTTCAAAGGCAAGCTAAAAAAGGTCTTCTGTCATAAGAAGGGCGAAGAGATCATCGACGAAGCTGATGTAAATCACAAACCAGAAGGCGAGATTGTAATTGAAGTAAGCGAAGTATCTCCGTCAGAGGACAACGAAAAAGAGTCTTCGCAAGATAATCAGTCATCCCCGCAAAAGAGTCAAGACGCAGGCGAAGAAAATATAGAAGATTAAAATTAAATATAAAAATGTCGATTCTTAAAAATGATTTAAAAAAAATAAATAAAAATATGTCACTTTAAGTGGCATATTTTTTAATCATCCCTCTGTCAGCAATATATATTTCTAAAATTTCTTATAGAATTATAAAATTTCCAAGAAATATTTCATGCGTTAGCGAACTCTTTCTTTTGAAAAAATAATATATTTTCATTGCCCGTTCTAAATAAAAGTTTTCTTTCATAGAATAGAGGTGTATCATTGGAGGTATATTATGGAAAAATTCCAAATTTATGATGATATTAAAACTCGTACTAATGGTGATATATATATAGGTGTTGTAGGTCCTGTTAGAGTTGGTAAATCTACATTCATCACTCAATTTATGCAAAAATTAGTACTTCCTAATATCACTGAAAAGAACGCTAAAGAACGCACTATTGACGAGCTTCCTCAAAGCGCAGATGGAAAAACGATTATGACTACTCAGCCTAGATTTGTACCAAATGAGGCGGTAAAAATCAAAGTGGCTGGCGCAGATATGAAAGTTCGAATGATTGACTGTGTGGGATATCTTGCACAGGGCGCAATGGGACATATCGAAGACAATAAGCCTAGACTTGTTAAAACTCCTTGGTCAGAAGATGAGCTTCCTTTTGAAGAAGCTGCAGAACTTGGCACAAGCAAGGTTATCAACGAGCATTCAACTATTGGCATAGTTGTCACTACAGACGGCTCAGTGACAGAACTACCACGAAGCAGTTATCTTGAGGCTGAGGAGAGAGTGGTAAATGAGCTTAAGGCATGCGGCAAGCCTTTTGTAATTGCATTAAATTGTAAATCTCCAAATAGTAGTGATAGCAAGAAGCTGGTTTCTGCGCTGAATGAAAAATACAATGTTCCAGTTATTGCTTTAAATGCTGCAGAACTAAAAGAGGACGATGTTGACAAAATCTTTGAAAATATTTTGATGGAATTTCCTGTCACATCGCTGCAAATCCAAATGCCAAAGTGGCTGAGAGCCCTTGACTATGACAGCGAAATTATTTCTGAAATTGCAAATGAAATGAGAAGAATTGGAAGCAAGATGATTAAACTTAGCGATGCTGATAAAAATCAAATTGCCTTTGCTGAAAGCGCATGTTTTGAACCTATCACAGTATCTTCAATAGATGCCGGAAATGGTGTAATCAGATTTGATATAATCCCTAAGGATGATCTCTTCTATCGTGTATTATCTCAAGAGTGCGGTTTTGAGATTGAGGACGACTTCGCTCTTATTGGATATATTAAAGAGCTCGCTATTGCCAAGAAAGCATACGATAAACTTAAAGGAGCTCTTGAAGAGGTTAAACAAACTGGCTATGGCATTGTAGAGCCTTCACGCGATGAACTTGAACTTGGCGAGCCAGAAATTATCAAGCAGGGCAGTAGATTTGGAGTTAAGATTAAAGCATCAGCGCCAAGCCTGCACATCATGAGAGTTGATGTTGAGACAGAGGTTACGCCGCTAGTTGGAACGGAAGACCAAAGTCAAGATTTAGCGAAAAACCTTGTAGAGCAGTTTGAGAATGATCCGCAGGCAATTTGGGATACCAACATACTTGGCAAGAGCTTGTATAACTTAGTTGGAGATAATATTGCATCTAAAATTGTAACGATGCCTGTTGAAGCTCAAAGAAAGATGAGAAAGACGCTTACTCGCATTGTAAACGAGGGCAAGGGCGGAGTCATTTGCATTTTGCTTTAAAATATTGTGAATTTTTTCAGACTGTTGAAAAAGGGCGCGACCGAAAAATTCAAAGAATTTTTCTTGCTTCGTTTTCGTCAAAGGCTACGCTTATGTCAAGTTGTTAAAAACAACTTAGACTTTAACGCTCGCCTTTTCCTCTACCCATAAATGCCAAAGCATTTACGGGGTGTCCCCAAATAAAACACCTAAAAACAGTCATTTAGGAGAACTAAACTCCTGCTTTTAGGCATTTTTCGAGCCTTGCATCGCTTGTTTTTGAACAGTCTGATTTATTTGTCTACAAGCCGAATCTGCTTTAAAAGCAAACTTTTTACCATTTTGATATTATTTTCTTAGCGCAGTCAATGTAGGACAACTTGTCGATTGCTATTTTTACTATTATATCTATTTCTTGCATTACTTGACCATCTTTTGAAATGATGGCTTTTCCTACAACTTCGCCTTCTTTAGTTGGAGCATTTACCTTCTTTGGCAACTGATATTCAACATTATATCCGTTTTCATCACCCTTTCTTGTTACAACACTATATCCTTCGCTGGCATAAACCTCAACATTCTCTATTTTCCCTTTATTTACAGGCAAATTAGAAAGACTTATGTTGTTATCTAAAATGGTATGATTTTCAAAATTCGCAAAGCCATAATTAAATAATTTTGAACATTCATTAAATCTAGTTTGACTATTATTTGCGCCAATTATAACAGATATCAATCGCATACCACCTCTTTTGGCGCTCGCAGAGAGACAGCAGCCCGCTTCATTTGTTGAGCCTGTTTTTCCACCTTCACAACCCTCATAATATCTTACTAAACGATTGGTGTTTACAAGTTCTGTTTTGCGACCAGAAGGATGAATAAGCTCATCCATCCAAATTGTACTATATTTATGATAAAGCTCATAGCCACAAACCTGCTTTAAAACAATGGCGCAGTCTTTTGCGCATGAATATTGCTCTGGCGCAGGAAGACCTGTACAGTTCACATAATTTGTATCATTCATTCCAAGTTCTTTAGCTTTGTCATTCATTCTTTTTACAAAGGTTTGCTCGCTGCCGCTTATATGTTCAGCTAAAGCTACAGAAGCATCATTTCCAGAAGCGACAATTACACTTTTTAATAAATCACCTGCGCTATATTCTACATAAGGGTCTATAAAAACTTGACTTCCACCCATACCAGAAGCATTTTCGCTTGTAGTTATCATAGTATTTTCACTAAGATTACCCTTCTCAAATTCCTCCAAAGTAAGAAGTATTGTCATCATCTTAACCATACTCGCTATTGGCAAATGCTCGGTAGCATTCTTTTCAAAAAGTATTTCGCCCGATGAATAATCTACCAAAGCCGCACTCTTGCTTGTGATATCAATCTCTGCCGCATTGCAAGTGAAAGCCATGTTTGTAATACATGTTGTAGCTAGTATTATAAACAACATACTAAATATCAAAAATCGTTTCATTTTTCAATCTCCTCTTCTTTAGTGTTTTCAAAAATATTCTTTTTATACTGATAAGCCTAGCTTTATAAATGCAAACAAAAAAGAATATTCCTAAAA
>CASDQU010000017.1 GCA_949282835.1 uncultured Bacillota bacterium
GGAACAAATAAAGAAAGCCCCTTAAGGGGCTAGTTGGTGAAAGTCGAGCAGGCGGCAGAACTTCACCACATGTTTACAATGACGCTGCAACAAGCCCTAAGGGGGCAGTGCAAACTACCGGCTTAGCCGGTAGTTTTGATTTTCCCTATTATATTCAGTTTATTCCGCTTAAATTTCTTCTTTAAGTATTTCTTCCTTTTTTATTTCCTTTTTCTTGAGAGGCTTGTCTATCCCGTTTTCAAAACCGCCTAAATCTTTTTCTTGTGACTCTGCCTGCTCTCTTTTCGTGTTTTGTATAACTTCAACCATCATATTTTCCATTCTTTTCATACATTCTTCCTGGTTAAAGACAGTTGCTGACTCAAGATATCTCTTCTCATATTCCTCTTTTTCCATAGGATGTTCTATCCAATAGTCAATAGCATGAGCCAAACTCTTCGGATTTCTATTTTTAAACCTGCAAGTGTCATCAATGGCAAATTCCTTAGTTGCCGAAAGTTTAGAGTCGGAGACAATGGTTAATTTTCCGCATGCAATAGCCTCAAGACAGGCAATTCCCTCTAGTTCAACCTCCGCTGGATGCACATAAAGGTCGCAATAATTTAGTACGTCTATTATCTCCGTCCTTGAATAAAACTTAAAAATAGGTTGCACTGGAAGACCTTTTGAAAGTCTTTTATAATATTTTTCTTTCGCTCCAAGACCTGCAAAGATAAGTTGAATTTTATCCTTGTATTTAGAACGCTTGACTGCCCGAATGAGCGTGTCTTGTGACTTTTCCCTTGAAAATCTTCCAGTTGCCAAAATAACAATTTTATCCTTAAACTCCTCTGGCTTTTCTATATCCCTCTTTTGTACATAACTATTTACACCATTTGATATAACATAACCCTTGGTTTGCGTTTTTATTCTACTTTCAAAAATCTCGCGAATAAATCTCGTCGGATAGTGAATTCCGCCAACGTATTTGTACATATGCTTCCAAATAAACTTATAAACATAGTTGTTGACGAACCTAAAGTTATTTGCTTTTATATGCGAGGTAAAATTTTCCGCCTGCATATGAAAACCAGCGGTAATAGGTATCCCCATTTTGCGTGCCACCTTGCACGCGCACATTCCGAGAGGTAAAGGCACCATAATATGAACAATGTCACTACCCAATATTGTACTTGTAACTATATCCACATCTGGTTTTGCAAGCGTCACACCGACTTTTTTTATATAACTATCTATAAGTTTTGGAAACTTGTAGTTTGGAACAATATAGTACCCCTCTTCGCCTCGTCTCTCTTGGTCTGCACAGAGCACTCTTACCTCGTGCCCACGCGACTTTAAATAACGAATTAAATTCATCGCGGCTATCGTTGTGCCATTGTTTTCTTTGCCTAAAACATCGCACACAACAGTAATAGTCATAGCCTTTCTCCTTTGAATATATTCTCTTTTTTATTATACCTTATCTTGCCTCTATAAGTAAATCGAATTTTAGTTGTTAATAAAAAAAACTAAATAAAGCACTTAATCTTAAAATCACTCTCGAAACCAAAAACTTATCTCGCACACAAATTATAAATCTTTCTCCTAAAAAAGACTTTTATTCTTATTCGATTTTCATTTTGTTTTGCAAAGCAGGCAATGTTTCCTGTTCCGCTTGGTTTTCCATTCCAACAAGCAATACAAGTTGAAGAATTATCCACCATATACTTATTAATGAAACCGTGACAAATTGTCACGCTTTGAAAATGATTGCAAAAGACGGAAAGCAACGACTTACCGATGTCGTAAATACAAAGGATTTGTTGCGTCTTATTCAATCAATCCCAAGACCAAAGGCAGAACCTTTTAAACTTTGGCTTGCCCAAGTTGGAAGTGATAGACTTGACGAAATTGCCGACCCAGAAAAAGCAATGCAAATAAGGCACAAGTAAAATCCTTGCACCTTATCTCATTAATCATCTTCATTCTTTATAGTTGTGTTTAAGAGTTTTTTGTTTGTTGCATTTACACTTGAAACAACTTTTGTACCTGTCGCCTTCTCAAATTCGTCTTTGGCATTTTTCGCCACTTTTCCACCACGCCTAGCAACATCTTTGCTTTTTGCAAAAGTTTCTGGCTTTTCTTGTTGAGAAAGAGTCTTTGTAGTAAGTTCTGTAAGTTGATTGATTGTCAGTTCTAAGTTATCTTTCAATACAAAAACGAAGAATTATATATAAAATAAAAAGTGCTATCGGCAAATCGCGTTTAACACTCTTTTCATTTGTTTAATTATTCTTCAACATTTTTAATTTCAAGCATTTGCTTGTTTTTTTATTCATTGAGAAATATGGCTATTTAACTAAATTAACTAAATTTTTTTCATCTAACAATGGAATAATATCAATAGCTGGCTCTTCATAAGGGTGCGATTGTCTTATTTTTGTAACTACTTGCTTTGCTTTTGACAAATCACATACTGCCTCTAATTTCTCTTCTTCAACAAATTCAAGTTTATTTCCACTGCCAATATATGGTTTGGCATTTTCATTTGGAATAAATGTCCCTATACTTTTTGTTGATGTTGTACAGAAGGAATAATTACCAATTATTCCAGCGCCTGCCTCACACATAGCGCTACGCACCTCTTCCACCTTTTCAACTGGAACGGTAACACTAATCTTTACTTTTTTTACTTCAACTAGCATATTTTTAACTCCTAAATAATTGCTTATCAATAAATTGACAAATATAATTTTTCTCTTTAATTATCTTTTTTCATTTCAATGGTCTTAATTAGTTTCTCTTGATAATCTTTTGTGTAAATTTGAATTAAATTGATAAAATCTTCTTTATCAATCTTACCGCTTCTGTATAATGCAACCTCAATACTGCCTAATAGTCCCCTTTCATTTTGAAAAGCTCTAACCGCCTCGCTCGCCTCAAGCATACTGTCATGAGTACCAGTATCAAACCACTGACAACTACTTGGCAGCTCTACAACCTTTGCCTTACCTTCGTTTAGGTAGAGATTAATCAAATCTGTTGTTTCATATTCTCCTCTAAGAGATGGAGTGAGCCTCTTTATATAATCAAACACTCCCCTTTTTAATAACATTAGCCCTATGATAACAAGATTACTTTTAGCCACTTTAGGTTTTTCTTCAATAGAGAGTATCTTGCCATTTTCATCTCTATCAACCACACCATATCGCTCTGGGTCTTTAACTTTAAGACCAAACACAGACGCTCCTTTAAGCTCTTTATAGGCATTTTTGATATTTTGAGAAAGAGAAGGCTCTATAAAAATATTATCGCCAAACATAAGCAAGATATCATCATCTTGGCAAAACTCTTTAGTCGCATTGAGAGCAAAAGCTGAGCCCAAAGTCCTGTTTTCTATAATAAAATTTATATGCACGCCAAAGTTGTCATACCTATCTTTTAGTAGCTGTTTAAAAATAATTTCATCTCTGTCATTACAAACTATATAAATATCTGTGATGCCGCACTCAATCATAACACTGACAGCATAAAAAATCATAGGCTTATCATATATAGGCAAATTTACCTTCCCAATAGCAAGTGTGCTAGGTCTTAGTCTTGTTGCCTTCCCTGCTGTTAAAATCACTCCTTTCATAGTACCTCCAAAGTATAAATATTATATTATAATAAAAAATAACCGTCAAACTTTTTGCTTGCTTTCTTTATATTTATATGACGAATTATGTGCTATGTTAATGCAAGTTTATTTCAAAATCATATTTAGCAATCATTATATCAAATTGAGTTTTTATAGTGTTATTTCTCTAAAAATAGCCAATTTTATCGCTCTTTTATATACAAAACAATCAAATTTATTTGACAAAAATTTAAAATGTCAATATACTAAACATATAAAGGAGGGAAAATGAACAATTCACCAATTAAAAAACCATTGATGCTTGCTGGACTTATTGTCAATATTGTGGCTTTTGCAATATTCGCAATATCATGCTTGATTTCACTTGTAACTTTTATCTCTATGATAGCTGCCATTTCTGATGGCACTGCCGACTTTTCAGAAGGAATGATTATTCTCATGATGGTATTGCTGCTTTTTATGCTTGCTTTCTGTATTGCAGGAATTGTAGTATCAGCAGTGGGCATTACACGAACTAAGTTAGAAGGAAATGCACTTGCTGCTAAAAAAGGCATGGTTCTTGCTAGTTTTGTGTTTGATTGCATTTTGGCAATACTCATTCTTATTAGTTTTGCTTCTGGGTTTAATGTTCTATCATTTATTATTCTTCTTGCTCTTATTGCAGCAGCAACACTTATCATGATAGACTTAAGCAAAAAATCCCCTGCCAAGGTGGAAAATGACATGCCTCAACAGGTAGCTGGCGAAGAAGAAAAAAAGGAAGAAGTTACTAGCGAAGTTCAAGAAGAAAAAAAGGAAGAATAAAAATTAAAAGCACTTTTAAAATTCAAAAAAGTGCTTTTTTGTTTCTATTACAAAGCCAATTTCTTTGTCGTATCTATCTTTTTTCGCAAAATTTAATCAATTATATTAATCCTATTTGCAAATAGAGGAAATTTTTGTTATTATTTTAGCAAGGTGAATAATGAAAGAATTTGATACAATAATTTTAGGTGGCGGTGCTAGTGGCTGTATGTGCGCTCTTAGCTGTAATAACGGAAGTGTTGCCATTATTGACAACAACAATAAAATTGCAAAAAAACTTTTAGTTACAGGCAATGGCAGATGTAATATTACAAATCAACATATGGAAAGCTCTTTTTTCAACACTAACATCGATAATTTTTTGTGTCGTTTTAACTATCAGGACACTTTAAACTTTTTTGAAAAACTTGGGCTCGTTTGTTATCATGATGAAGAAGGAAGATTTTATCCACTTTCCAACAGTGCAAAATCAGTCACCGAAGTCATTGAAAATGCACTCGAACAAAGAAAAGTCAAATTGTTTTTAAATCAAAGTGTTATTAAAATAGAGAAAAAAGAGGGCAAATTTTTAATTAAAACTTCACAAGAAGATTTTATCTGCTCAAAGTTAGTCTTAGCGCTTGGCAAATATGACGAAAAACTTCTGGCAAATTTTAAATTTGACATCAAAAAATCTATGCCTTCACTTGTAGCAATTAAGGCTAATGTCTCTAGAGGACTTACTAATGTCAAGGTTAAAGATGTCCTTGTAAAAGCATATCTTAATAATGGGGCTTTAAAAATAGAAAGAGGCGAAGTGCTGTTTAGAGAAAATGGACTAAGCGGAATTGTAATATTCAATCTCTCCTCTCTATTTGCACGCAACAAAAATTATGAAGGCAAGATTATCATAAACCTGCTACCTAAATATGATAAAAAAGCACTTTTAAAGATGTTAAAAGCACGCACAAAGATAAATTTGCCGCTCTCTAAATTTTTTGACGGCTTATTCGTGAGATCGATAGGCTATGAAATTTTAACAAGAGCAAGGCTAAATGAAAACAAAAACTGCAGTGATTTGACTAAAGAAGAACTTGAAATTCTTGGCAATTTGATACAAAATCTTGAGTTTAAAGTACTTGGTCATCTTGATAATAGTCAGCTGACAAGTGGAGGTCTTGATTTGAACAACTTTAGCGAAAACTTAGAAGCAAAAAATATTGCCAATCTTTATGCCTGTGGCGAAATTTGCGATGTTGACGGACTTTGCGGTGGTTACAATTTACAATGGGCATGGACAAGTGGATATATTGTTGGGCAATCTCTATAAAAAATTATAAATTATTTTAAATTTAAAGCTATTTTTTTATTTTTTATTAAAAAAGTGAACCTTTTATAAGATTTTTTGGTTCACTTTATTTTTTTATATTATTTTTTAATTATTTCCATTTCCAGCTTGTAATCTCTGGCATATCTACTCCATATTGCCTGATATAATGATAGTGTTTATCAAGCATTTTATTTGCATAATCTTCTGCCGCTTGGCTTTTGTTTTTCGCTTTAGAGTTAATTTCAAGTAGCAGATGATATCTATCAATTTTATTTTTCACACGCATATCAAATGCCGTTGTAATTGCACCCTCTTCTTGATAGCCATTGATAATGATATCGTTGTAACCTCTTCTTGCAAACATTTCATAAATAACCTTAGGATATCCATGAAAATTAAATATTATTGGTTTATCTTTAGGGAAAAGTTTTTCAAATTCTTTTTGCATGATGCCATGAGGATGAGAAGGGTCTAAAGTCATAAGGTCAACTACATTTATAAATTTAATATTCATTGTTGGAAAGAACTCTTTAGCAAGAGTTATTGACGCTAAAGCCTCAATAGTCGGTGTGTCGCCAGCGCAAGCTATAACTAAATCAACATTATTGTCTCCTGTGCTTGCCCACTTCCACTCTCCAATGCCTTTAGTGCAGTGCTCTTTTGCGCTCTCATAGTCAAGCCATTGATAACTTGGATGTTTTGAGGCTATTATGGTATTTATCTTGTTTTTACTTGTTTGAGCTGCGGCATAAACACAAAGCAGGCTATTTGCGTCTGGCGGAAGATAAACATTGATCACCTCAGATTTTTTATTGGTTATATGGTCGATAAATCCAGGCTCTTGATGAGTGTAGCCATTATGGTCTTGCTGCCAAACATTGGAAGTTAGAAGAATATTTAAAGATGAGATTGGTTTTCGCCATGCTATTTCATTGCAATTTTTTAGCCATTTAGCATGCTGTGAGACCATTGAGTCCACCACCCTTGCAAAAGCTTCATAACTGACAAACAAGCCATGTCTACCAGTCAATAGATATCCTTCAAGCCAACCTTCACAAGCATGCTCTGAAAGAAAGCTATCCATAATTGTGCCATCATGCGATAAAAATTCATCAGTTGCAATAATTTTCCCATTAAAATCACGATTTTCTTGCTCAAAAATATGATAAAGCCTATTAGACATCGCCTCATCTGGACTAAAAAGGCGGAAATTATGATTGTCTTTGTTAAGTGTGATAATCTCAGCAATCATCTTACTAAGAACTAGCATATCTTGCGCCTTGACATGTCCTGGCCTAACAACTGCGACTGCAAATTCCTTTGGATTTGGCATATAAAGCTCTTTCAAAAGTAATCCGCCATTTGCATATTGACTACTTCCCAGCCTCTTATTGCCTTTTGGAATTAAAGATGAAATTTCATCTTTTAAATGGTAATTTTTATCAAAAATCTCTTCAATTCTATAACTTCTGAGCCATTTTTCTAAAAGTTTGAAATCTTTTTCATCCTCTATTGTAAGTGGAACTTGATGAGAGCGGAAAGAGCCTTCAATTAGTTTGTTCTCCACAATTTTTGGACCCGTCCAACCCTTTTTAGTTTTTAAAATAATCATTGGCCAAAAAGGTCTAGTTTTCAATTTCCCACTTCGTGCCAAGAATTGTATATTTTTAATTTTCTTAATGGCACTATCCATAACTTTCGCCATTCTTTGGTGCAAAGCCTTGTTACTTTTCCCCTCTACAATATATGGCTTATAGCCCATTCCATAGAAAAATGCCTTAAGCTCTTTTTCTGATATTCTGGCAAGCACAGTAGGATTGCTAATTTTATAGCCATTTAAGTGCAAAATTGGCAAAACTGCACCATCACTTTTAGGATTTATAAATTTATTTGATTGCCAAGATGTAGCAAGTGGGCCTGTCTCTGCCTCTCCATCACCTACAATAACGGCAGCTATTAAATCTTTATTATCAAAAACAGCACCATAGCCATGTAATAAACTATAGCCAAGCTCGCCGCCTTCATGGATTGAACCTGGCGTCTCGGGCGCAACATGGCTTGAAGCTCCACCTGGAAATGAAAATTGTTTGCAAAGTCTTTTCAAGCCCTCTCTATCTTGACCAATATTTGGATAAACCTCACTATATGAGCCTTCCAAATAGCAATTAGACAAAAAGAAATTCCCGCCATGTCCAGGCCCTGAAATCAATATCATATCAAGGTCATATTTGACTATCACGCGATTTAGATGTGCATAGATAAAATTCTGTCCTGGTATTGTTCCCCAGTGTCCAAGAATTGTCTTTTTTACATCACTCTTCTTAAAAGGCTCAAATAAAAGTGGATTATTTTTTAAATAAAGCTGAGCAACTGACAAATAATTAGCCGCTCTAAAATATTTGTCGAGTTGTTTAAGATATGATAAAGAATTATATTTTTTCATTTTTTCTCCATATATTTACTCTATATTATCGGAAGCCGAACTTGCTTGCAAGAGTGAGGCTGATGGTTATACAAACTGTGATATGTGCAATTTATTGCACATTTTGTGCTAACAAAATTAAAATTTAACTTGCTTAAATTTTAACATCATATAGTCTATATTAGTTAAAATAATAATATTCATAATATTTTATTTTTATTTTTATTTTTCAATCAATTTCTATTTAATTTTTAATTATTTTTATTTAATTTTGATAAATAACACCTATAACACATACTTTCATAACTTTCATCGCCGCCAATTTGAAGCTCTTCTCCCTCAGTGACAATATTGCCTTTATAAATCCGAGCATTGACAGTTGCTTTTCGTCCACAGCGACAAACGCTTTTTATTTCGCTTATAGAGTCGGCAATTTCAACAAGTCTTTTGCTGCCTTCAAAGAGCAAAGTCTTGTAATTGGTCATAAGTCCATAACATAGTACTGGAATATCGAAAGAAAGTATCTTTAACTGATTAACTTGTTTGGCAGATAAAAACTGACATTCATCAATAATTACAACATTTTTATCTTGAATTAGATTATTTTTCTTAAAATATTCTAAAAAATCAAAGTCGCTATCAAACTCTAAACAATCACTTTTTAATCCTATTCTACTTCCTACAATAGCTTTGCCTTGACTATTTAACATGCGCTTATCTTTGTCACTTTTAAAAAGAAAAACTTTATATCCTTTCTGCTCATAATTAAATTTACACATTAGTGCTTGTGCAGTTTTGCTGCTACCCATAGCGCCATACTTAAAATATAATTTCCCCATAAAGACCTCTTGTCTGTATTTTATCAATATTTCAAAAGATTTGTCAAATTTTTATAGAAAAAAGCCCGCTTATTTACTATAAAGCAGGCTTTTTATCAATCTTTTAATTAATCTTTTTCATCATCATCTAAAACAAAATCTTTCAATTCTTTTTCTTGTGCTTTAATTTTATTGTTTCGATAAATTATTCCATTAATTCTATTAGCGCCATAAGCCTCATCGGCTTCCAAGCGATATTTTTTATAATCTTGATGATTATTTAAAAGTTTTTGACCTTTGCTTCTGTCTTCATCTTCACGCAAAATAGCCTTCCTCTCTTCCTCTTTTTTGAAAGTGGTATTCTCTGCCATTCTATAGCGCCTTGAATTTGATTTTGCCCGTCCCTCTTCTACTACAACAGAGCTATATCCATCCTTTTCTCTAGTTAAATCTGTGGTAGCAAAAACCTCTCTTGAAATTCTATTGGCACTTAAAATTTTAAAAGGAATTTCACTGCAAAGAGTGAGAAGGGCTCTCTTGCTATCTTTGCTTATTATTGCGCTGCCAAATTGTGAAATGGTGGCATTAGTTTTACTCTTGCCTGTAACTGCTAGCACCTCACTCAAAGGAACACTTACTTTTATTCCCTTCTCTTCATTTTCAATAATGACGCTTATGTCTTCGCCGCCAAGTCCATTTTCGATTTTTCTAAAAGCACAAATTTTGCCTCTCATAACATCGCCTATGTGATGTTCGCAATAGATAGCACTATTAAGCTCTTTAAATTCACGCTCAGCCAAATCATTTTGGTCTTGCATTATATTTGCCCAAGATGCAAGGTCATTTACAATGCTCTCATCAAGAGGAGCATCGCCAGATAAATGTGCAAGAATATTATAGTGAGTAATATAGTCAGGCAACCTTCGTATTGGTGATGTGGTATGAGAATAGTGTTCGCTTTGTAAACCAAAATGACTTATTTGGCGGTCTAGCTCATCTAATTCATCTTTGAAGTCTTTGTCAATTTTGCCTTGAAATTTTTTGCCGCGCTTTTGCGCCCGCTGTGAAATAAACCCGCTCTCCTTAGGGTCAGGCGAAATAGAATATGTAGCCTTACTTTGCATTCTAACTAAAAATTCGTTGACTATTTTTTCTTGAGGCGTATCTTTGACATAAGCTAACATGCCTTTAATGCCGTCAGGAGACAGGTCGCCGTCATAAGGTATATTTAGATATTGGAAAAACTCGCTTGCCTGTGCAAGTTTATCTTCATTGGGCTCGTCATGCACTCGATAGATATTTGGAAGATGATTTTTTAAAGCGTACTCAGCAGCAGCCTCATTGGCAGTTATCATAAAATTTTCTATAACCTTATGATAAGGTATATTTTGTTCAAGCACAATATCTTCTATGTCAGACAAATCTTCATTGAATTTGACCTCATATTCATTTTTGGTATCAAATTCAATCATATTTCTTTTTTTAAATCCCCTGCCAAGTATTTTACTCGCATAAAAGTTCATTACAACTTGCTCATCTTTAGTTAAATTCTCTCCCTTGTCTATCTTCCCTTTTAAATAGTCAAGCGAAATATCGTTATTGTCAACTATCTCTTGAGCTTGTTCATAGCTATACTTTTCCTTGCTGCAAATTACACTATCCATTATCTGGCTTTTAATAGGCTTGCCACTATTAGGGTCAACTGTTGTCTTAATCACTAATGCAAGTCTATCTACATTAGGGTTAAGAGAGCAAATGTTGGTAGAATAGGCAGGAGGCAATATGTTATATGCTTTATTTGGTGCATAGGTTGTAAAAGCACCTTGAATATATCGTTTGCCAATCTCGCTCTTTAAATTAATATACTTGCTAACACTGGCAACCGCAGTATATACAACAAGATTGCCGCTTTTGTCAAAAGTAGAATATATGGCATCATCCATATCTTTACAAGTTGCAGGGTCGGTTGTTGTAAACATCAAATTGCGTAAATCAACCTTGCCGCCCTTGTCAATCTCACTTTCCTCTTCACTTATTAAATGGATATTCTCAAGGTTGACTTCGGTAGGTGCTTTTTCTATCTCGCTTGCTACAGCCTTATCAGCCCAGCTCATGATTGCGCCATGGCTTTTTGCTATCGCATCATATTCACTTACAGGATTGCCTGCCTCTCCAACAATTTCTTCAATAAAACCATATGCCTGTTGGCCATTTTTCTCTTCACTTATAAGGCGAAGTGTGCAAATCTTATCTTGAAATGAGCTTTGATTTTTTTTGTCGTTTACTATGACTATATTATGTCTAAATCTTCTTTTATCATTTGGAATAAAAACTAAGTTGTCATGGTCGCTTTTCATAACCCTTCCATAGATAAGCTCTGCCCCTTCATTTGTTACCAAATTATCCTTTTCACTGGAAGAAGCAGACCCAAGGATGATTGGAGAAAGCCGACCATTATAATCACAAAATGCAACTTTGACTTTTTGACCGTTATTGTAACTAAGATTATCATCTTTTCTGCTCAATTCATATCTTTGAGACTGCCCTTCAATTACCACCGATTTTTTGCCAGAGCTTGAATAAAAAGTCCCAGTTAACACGACATCTTGACTAACTTCTATATTTTTACCCTTGATAACAAGCCTGCCACTTTGGACAAGTTCATCAATGGCATTTTTAATCTTAGTCCTTGAAGAGACCACCCTTAAAAGCCTCTCCTTTAAAGTGCCCAAATCTCCTGCATTTTGTGCAATAAATTTGAAAACTTCTTCTCTAATTAATTCTTTTCTTTTGTCTTGGTCTTTATGTCCCATATACATTCCTTTATAGATATATAATATCACAGCA
>CASDQU010000018.1 GCA_949282835.1 uncultured Bacillota bacterium
TCTCAAATATAGTAAAAGCAATAAATAGCTCCAAAAAAGAACTTACAAAAAATTAATAACCGTTTTTAAGCGGTTATTTTTTTGCATTTTTGCGTAGAAAACAATAAATCGCTACTAAAATCTTGTAACAAATCACTTTGGAAGGATTATATATTGATAGTGGGGGATTTGTGCTAAGGAGAAAAGGTGAATGATATCACAATAACGCTGCTAGGCATTACATTTATATTTTTTATGACTTCACTTGGTAGCGCCATAGTATTTCTTTTTAAGAAGAATATAAGTGAAAAGATAAACAGCCTATTTTTAGGTTTCTCATCAGGACTTATGATAGCCGCCTCTATTTGGTCACTGCTTCTTCCTGCACTTGAGCAGTCTACAGGGTATGGTAGTTTAAGTTTTATACCAGCTGCTGTTGGAATAATACTTGGAGGGCTTTTTCTAGTTGTAATAGATAAAATTATAGCTTTTTTTATAAATCGCAAAAATAAAACTAGCGATTTTAAAGCGCTGTCAAGAAGTGGGAAATTGTTTTTAGCCGTCACATTGCATAACATTCCTGAAGGGTTAGCGGTAGGGCTTGCCTTTGGAAACGCTTTTTTGCTTGGCGACCATTCGGTGTTTTATTCGGCATTATGGCTTGCTATTGGCATAGGCATACAAAATTTTCCAGAGGGAGCGGCGCTAAGCTTGCCAATTAAAGAAGAGACAAAATCAAAGAAAAAAGGATTTTTACTTGGGGTGGCTAGCGGTATAGTTGAGCCAATAATGTCGGTGATAGGGATTTTCCTGTCAAGTATCCTTGCCAATGTGATGCCTTGGCTATTGGCATTTTCAGCAGGAGCAATGCTATTTGTCGTAGCAGAAGAACTTCTTCCAGATGCCAGATTAAAAAGTGGCTCAAATATTGGAACATGGGGGTTTGTAATGGGCTTTGTGCTGATGATGATATTAGACGTGGCGCTTGGCTGACATAAAATATTAAATAATGCAGAAAATAAAAATATGGCATATTTTAATTATCACGCAAAAATAAAGAGATTGATTTTAGAAGGAAGGCTAGAAAGATATCAGTTTTATGATGAATATCATGGAATAAGACCTGCTCTTGTACTTTATTTTAAAGATAGCTTGCCAATGCCAGTTAGGAAATATAGGTGGGAAGAATATCTACCATATTTGATGATGCTAAATGACAAAATAGTTGATAAAAAAGAAGATTAAAATTGACATATATATTTTAAAGTAGTATAATACTTATTGTAGGAGGGTAATTATATGGCAACAAAAAAATCATCAAAATCTACAAAGTCAACAACTAAATCATCAAGTTCATCATCAAGCACTTCTAGAAGGAGTAGCGGAATTTGGGGATTGAATAAAGTTTCATTTTGGGTTATTGTAGCGGTTACATTTCTCTATGCAGTTTCATTAATCTTATCAGCTATTGATGCCAACAAACTTATGACTGCTGTTAGAATTTTACAAGGTATAGCTACTGCAATTATGATTGTTATTGTCGCAATACTTGCTTGGCGTTATGTAAGACCAAAACCAGTTGTATGGAAAGTCCTTTATATTATATGTTTGCTGATAGTTATTGCAGGAATAATTGTTCCATTATGTTTAGGTTAAAAACCGCACTTTTAAGTGCGACAGCTTGTAGACAAATAAATCAGACTGTTCAAAAACAAGCGATGCAAGGCTCGGAAAATGCCTAAAAGCAGGAGTTTAGTTCTCCTAAATGACTGTTTTTAGGCTTTTTTCAGCAAACGACGCAAGAAAAATTTGCTGAATTTTTCGGTCGCGCCGTTTTTCAACAGTCTGACCGCACTTTTAAGTGCGGTTTTTTTTAATAAAAGTCTGAAAAAGCCCTCTTTTTAGTATAAATTTATATAATTTGTTCCAAAGGGTGGTCAATATACACAAAATCAACATTTCTAGAGGTGATAAAATTGCTAAAACCTTTATCGTGTATGCTATGGACGGCGATTGGTTTTGAGGTATTAAAATCAAATTGTGTAAAAATCCACCAATCTGTGTAATGTAAAACATAACATTCTATATCACTTTTATCTTCAAAATATTCTAATACCTGAGGGCTTGTGTAATGTTTTTTATAGTTTGTATACCAAAAACGGGTAAATTTTATATTATCATCTTCTTTTATTTGCTCATAGTTTTCTTTGCTGTACACTTGAATAATAAATCTATCTAAATCTATATCATTCTGTTGCATTAAACCAGAAAGAGTTTGTAGCATTTTTATACAATCATCTTCTTTGGTATCAAAAATAATAGTAATATCCTCATATATTTTAAGATTTTGAATAAGCCAAGGTAAAGTAATGCCATGATATGTGTTGTGCAGGAGGGTGGAAGAAAACTGTTCTAGGGAAGGAGGGTTGTCAAAGTTAAAGCCCTCTAAAAATTCAAAGTAGTGACTGCCGACAATCTCTCCGTCACTTGTATAGAGAAAATCAAGTTCAATATATTTATAACCACTTTGCGCATAATAAGTAAAGCCTTCTTGGCTATTTAGATAGCTTTTCCCGTCCAGTCCACCGCCAGCATGAACGACATATTCAAAATGGCCTGTTTCATTTTTGTTTTCTGTCAATATTACAAAATTTTGCAAGGACAAAATGAAACACAAAGCAAAACTAAAAATTGAAAGAATTTTATTGTATTTCTTTTTGGATGAGAATACCCAAATTGCAAGCAACATGCCCATTATTTGAAGTACTAGGGCAAAGTAAAAAAAATTGTAGTTAAAGAAATATTTGCCTACCTCACAAATAAACATAATTAAAGTAAAAGATAGCAAAATCAAAAATTTTTTCATTCTTAATGCCCTTATTATATATTTTCATGAAATATTAAATTAATACTTGAAAAATAAGAAATAAAGTATTATAATCAAAGTTAGATTAATTTTTCTACTAGAGTATATCATACCCCCCCCATGCCTGTCAATCAAAACGGGTGTCGAAAAATGACAAAATTTAAAGATACTGGAGAGAAAATGAAAGTTAAAGAAAAACAAGTTCCATATAATAGATTTCTATTACCTTTGATGTTTGTAGTGTTTGCAATAATCTTAGAAATTGTAAATTTTACATATTTAGGCTTTACAAATTCCAACGGAACACTTATGGTTTTGCCAAGTTATTTTTTATTTGATTTTGCAATGATATTGATGATTGCTGGTTTTATATATGTTGTGTATAATAAAATAGCTTCTGCCATTTTGTTTTATCTTTTTCTAACTGTTCAATTTTTGATGAATATTGTCAATTCGACTATGTATTTTATCTTTGGAGATATACTTTCCTATGATTTACTTAAATTAGGAGCAGAGGCAACAACTGCACTTACTATGGACTTTATAGATTGGGGTGGGGTATTTTTAAACTTGATGGTATATGCTGTTATGGTTGCAAGCTCAATTTTATTGTTAAAATTCAACAAAAAAACCTTCACTGTGAAGAATTTTTCAACAGTGACCTTACTGCTTGCAAGTTTTATCTTTGTTGAGGCAATGGGATTATCTTTATTTCAAGTTCAGCAGTCTACGCTAGCACAGGCAACCTCAGCGCAAACAGAAATTGAGACAAGTGATGAATATCTTTGGAATAACTTTCAATTCAAAATTGATGCTTTTAAAAAATTCGGACATTATGGCTTTTATACTAAAAGTTTTATGAATTATATTTTAAATCAAGCTCCTTCTGAAGACGAGAAGGAAGACCTTCGAGAGTTTATTGATGAGGGTTATAGAGAGGGAGATGAAAATGCCCCTTTATATGGTGATAATCTTATAGTTGTTTTATGTGAAAGTTTTGAGTGGTATGCAATAGACCCTTATAATACTCCAAATCTATATAATCTTCTTTATGGAGATGACACCATTGTATTTGACAGTTTCTATGCAAGAAACAGGACTAATTATAGTGAGGGCATTGCGCTACTTGGAAGTGTTCCAAAAGATATCTTCATATCAAATGCCGCATCCAATGGTTACAACTTTGAATATTCTCTGCCTAAACTATTCAAACACTCAACTGCCGATGAAGAGGTAAAGACGGCTTATGTTCACGGAAATTTTGAAAATTTTTATGATAGAAATATCTCTCATGGAAGTGATAAGATAGGGTTTGACGAGCTTTATACTATTGAAGATTACACAGGACCATATATTTACACCTCATTTACAAATTGGATACCAGAGATTTCCTTTGTAGAAAATCAAATTGATAATATAATACCTGACGAAGGAAGATTTATGACCTTCTATGCCACTCTTTCCACACATGGTCCATATGACAAATATAATGCCAATTTTGAAGAGTATTATCAGATATTCGATGACAACTATGAAAAATTCTCTGTTTGGTTTGAAGAAAACACCGATTATGTAATTCCACAAGGAGATGATTTTAAGTTGTTTAAGAATTACAAGTCAGCAGCAATAGATTTTGATAGATGTGTTGGATACTTGCTTGAGTCGTTGGAAAAGAAGGGGAGAAGCGAAGACACGTCAATACTTTTCTATGCCGACCATAACGCATATTACTCTGACCTATGCTATAAGGTGAGAGGTACAGAAAAATCAGATTATGAAAATACATATAACTATAATATTCCAATGATACTTTATAGTAAAAAACTAACTGGCGGCGAACATAAAGTAGTAAGTGAGTTTTGTAACACCTATGATATCTTGCCAACTCTTTGCGATTTATATGGGCTTGAGGTTAATGTCAATCTTTTCCATGGACATTCAATATTCAGTGAAGAGATAAAAGACTCCTTCTTTGTATCCAATTTGAGTGGCATGTTTACCGATAAAATTTACAGCTTAAACATTAGTGATGTGACAGTTG
Organism: uncultured Bacillota bacterium; assembly: GCA_949282835.1. Taxonomy (GTDB): domain Bacteria; phylum Bacillota; class Clostridia; order Christensenellales; family UBA1242; genus Caccovivens. The sequence continues at coordinate 4,887 of CASDQU010000018.1, forward strand.
TTGATGACAGTGTTACTCAGCTTGATATAGAGCATTTTAAAGAAATAGCCAATGAGTTTTATAGAAGACAGGCAAAGATAGAAAAAATATATAGATATGGAATAAATAGCAATAAACACTTAATATCATAAATAATTCTTTAAAAAGAAGATATATTACACAAATAAAAATTTTTGAGAATATACTTTAATATGTTTTCAAAAATTTTTTTATCTAAAGAAAAATTGTTCAATAATATTACATATATGCAGAAGATAACACCGGGCAAAATTTGTGCGATGATAAAAGCCAATGTTTATGGACATGGCACAAAAGAAATGTTGCCGCTACTTAGTGAAAAGATAGATTATTTTGGAGTTTCAAGTGAAGAAGAGGGGTTTGAAGGGAGGGCTTATACAGATAAGACCATAATAGTCTTTGGACTTTGCGAAGATTATAAAAAATGTATGGAAAAGGGAATATCTTTTGCTGTATTTTCTTTGTCGCATATAAAAAAGATAGTTAAAATAGCCAAGAAATATCAACTTAAGCCTAAAATGCACCTTTGTATCAATTCGGGCATGAATAGATATGGTATTCGTAGCACCAAAGAATTTAAAAAGATAATTGACTTTTTGACAAGTTGTAAAATTGAGCTTGAAGGGCTTTACACTCATTTTTCATCTTTAACGACCGACCGCGATTATACTCAAAAACAAAAGGAGATTTTTAAAGAGCATGTAAAACTTTTGCCACCATCTTGGCAAACAATAACTCATGTAGGTGGCGGCAAGACTGTTTTTGAAAATTTGGGCTATGATGTTTATCGAATGGGAATAGAGCTTTATGGGTATGAAGTAGAGGGCGTTCAGCCCATACTAAGCATAGAAAGTCGCCTTGTAAGTTTGCAAAATGTCAAAAAAGGGGAGCATGTTGGCTATCTTTGTGGCTATACTGCGCCTAAGGATGTAGTGATAGCAACAGTGCCGCTAGGTTATGCAGACGGGTTTCCGCGCAAAATTTCAAATCAATTTTTGGTTACCATAAATGGTAAACAAGCAAGAAGTGTAGGCAACATTTGCATGGATACTTTTATGATTGATGTGAGCGATATTAATTGTAAAATAGGTGATAAAGTAATACTACTTAAAGATGCCTTTGCGATAGCACAGCTTATTGGTAGCACAGAATATGAAGTTTTGACTAATCTCAATAAATTTCGAGGGCAACGAATAGTAATTGACAAATAATTTTGCTTTTAAATTTGTTAAATAAGTCAAAATATCTCCGCCTCTTTACAAATATATTTTTTTATGCTATAATAGTGGCATGGAAGAGAAAAAATATAGTTTAAAAGAAGAAATCAAAAACGAACTTGATGAATTAAATGTAAATTCAAAGATTAACAAAGACGATTTAGAAATGGACCAAAATATTGACGACAAATTCACAAGCTCAGCTTTTTCGCGATATAAAAATGGAATTACAAATAATAAATGGTTTAAAGCCTCAGGACTTATTTCTATTATATTTGGTATCCTTTGTATTGTGATTATGGCGATAATTGCTTTAAATTTCGCTTTTACAACGCCGACAGGCAATGATAAAGAGCGAAACACAATCATCATATGCACGATAGTTTTTACTGTTATGGGACTTATAAGTATAATAATTGGTGCAAAGATATTTTCGCTTGCTAAATATAACAAAAAACAACTAATAAATAGTTTAGGCCTTGTATGTGCTCTTTGCGTTTTCCAGTTTTTCTTTAGCGGCTTAATCTTTGTTGCTTTAACGATTGTTGGTTATTTTGCTGGAATAGGCGAAGATTATGGAGTTATCTACTACAACAAAATTGACAAAGGCGACTCTATGCAAAAGAAACTTCATGACGCCAAAATATTTTATCAAAACGATTTGATTAGTGAAAAAGAATATAACAAACTCAAACGAGACATTTTAAATAGTAAAGATATAGATTTTTAAAAAATTGCAACATAGAGTTGCAATTTTTATTTAAAATTATTAAAAGCCAAACTTGCTTGCAAGAGACGAGGGTAATTTATTTGTTTTTTCGTTAATAATTTAAAATTTTGCTTAAATTTTTTTAAAATATTTTAAATCACCAAATGGAATTTATTCATCTGCATAATTGTCAAAATAGCCTGTTATAAGAACAATAGGTGTACCTTTATCACCACTTCCGCTGGTAAGATCACAAAGTGAGCCAATTAGATCGGTTAGGCGGCGAGGGGTTGTACCTAGAGATTGTTTTTTGGTTTTTAAATTTTTATCTTTTTTAGAGATGAGTTTTTTCATGGCTTCTTCTGCCTCTTTGCCGCTAAGCATGGCAAGTTCATTATCTGCAACATATTTAAGCTTAATTTCATTTGGTGTTCCTTCAAGTCCCTTTGTATATGCTGGTGCGACTACAGGGTCGGCAAGCTCCCAAATTCCACCAACAGGGTCTTTAAATGCGCCATCTCCATACACCAAACATTCAAATTTGACTTTAAAGGTGTCATATAGTTTTTTCTGAAGGCTATCAACAAAGTTTTGAGTATCACGAGGAAATAGTTTTAATGTCTCATCTGTGGACAAATTTGAACCTAGTACCCCAAATTTTTCGTTATAACCACTACCATTCACACTCTTATTCATAATTTCATCTAATGTAAGCACTTTTTTAGCGCCATTGGCAAGAAGTAGTTTTTTGTTTCGCGCTCTTGAATGAATATCACAAGAGATAACTTTATCTGTATATTTTAAAATGGTGAGAGGGTCATTTGAAAGAATAATTTTACATTTTTTGCCACATATTTTTTGATAAAAGTCGATATAATCCATACCTGTAAAAGGATGTTCAATTTTGCCAACCAAATTATAAAATTGTTTGGCTGTAAAAGTTTTGTTAAAATTAGTAACTCCAAGCTCATACAATTTATCGATTGACACTAAAGGATTTCCAACTTCGTCAAAAGGGTAGGAGAGCTGGAGGATAATTTCATCCACACCTTTAGCAATGCCCTTTAAGATATTGCCAAAGCGATTGCGAGATAAGATAGGGAATATCAACCCTACTTTTCCTCCACCAAGTTTATTCTTCACATCAAGCGCAATATCATCGACAGAAGCAAAATTCCCTTGGCTTTTAGCAACAATAGCTTCGGTCACTGCGACAATATCATGGTCTTTAATTGGAATTTTATAAAATTTTACAGCGTCGCTTATACTATTAACTGTAATTTGAACAAGGTCATCTCCTGGCCTAATAATTGGCGCTTTTATACCTCTAGAAATTGTACCGATATATTTCATAAAAAATCTCCTTATAAAAATAATATAACATAAAAAATTAAATTTATAAAATAAAAATTAAATTATAATGATTTTTATACCATTTTATTCTAGAAAAAGATTTAATAGTTTCTATTTCATATATCTAGTCCACATTTAACTTTTTTCTTTTAAATACATTAAAAAATTCTTGAATGGTGATAATTATGTCAAACAAAAGAAAAAAGAGATTTAATGTGTTTAATAATTTATTTCTTGAAAGCTGAACTTGATTATAAGAGTGATTTTTGATTTAAAAATAAGTATAAATTTAATAAAATTAAATCTTGAAAAATTTTCTGCTTATGATATAATATAATTATACAAAAGGAGAAAGTTATGTGTTTTGGTAAAAAGAATAAAACTAAGAAGGAAGTTGTGAAGGAAGAGAAAGTTTCACAACAAGAGGAAGTGAAAGAACAGGCAAAACAACCTAAGAAGGGTGTTTATCGTGTGGTCTTTGACAAAGAAGACGGTATGTGGAAGATTAAAAAAGATGGCGCTAAACGGGTGATTGACAGCAAAAAAACCAAAGAAGAAGCTTTAAAAAGGGTGCAAGAGTTGAGCCAATCTCAAGATACTAAATTTGTTGTTTATAAAAAAGATGGCAAATTTCAAAAGAAAGCCAATTTAAAATTAAAAAATGACTAAATAAAAGGAAATACATGGCAAAAAATATCTTTAAATTAAAAAATGGCATCACACTGCTTTATAAGAGAGTTAAAAATGTCAATGGTGTTGCCATAGATTTAATTTTTAAAGCGGGCGGATATAATGACTATTGGGGCAAAGCTGGACTTGCTCATTTTTGCGAGCATGTACTTATGGGATTTCCTACAAAGTCATTGACTAGACAACAAAGACGTGAACAAATGCAAAATTATGTAGGATACAATGCTTATACTTCAAGTCAAATTATGGATTTCACTTTATTCACGCCAAAGGAAGATATTGAGTCGGCTCTTGATCTTATGACAGATCCATTTGCTAATATAATAATAAATAAAGAGGATTTTGATAGCGAATATAAAATTATTCAAGATGAAATTATTACTAGGGTAAAGTATAATAAAAATAAAGCTTACACAGTAAAAAGACAACTTTTGTCTAAAAATAAGGAGTTACAAAACACACAGGAGACTCCTGCAGGAAGTATTTCTACACTTGCAAAAATTCAAATTGAAGATGTTGAGAAATTTATAGGCGAATATTTTAATAAGGAAAATTTAGTTGTCTCTATCGCAGGTAATTTAACAAAAAAAGAGGCACTTCACTTAATTGATAAATATTTAAAACCAAGAATTAAAAATAAAGGCAAAACAGGCTTTGACTTTAATCAATTTTTAGGATATAAAGATAGAAGGCGCGCTATTAAAGTTAAGCCTGATGAAAAGGGAAAGGCATACTTTGGATTAAATTATAATTATAGCGAAAATAAATCGCGATTTTTAGATCGATATAAGTATTTTATATTTAATATACTATCCTCAGTTTTATATGAACAGGTTTATTCATTTTATCGTGACCAAAACAATCTTTGTTATGGTGCAAGAGGTGAGTTTTGTTATAATAACATCTATGAAAGTGTAAATATTACAATAGAATGTCAGCAAAATAATCTTCAAAAGATTATAGATAAATTCAAAGAGCTTAAAACAATATTGTCACAGCCGCTTGATAAAAATCTATTTGATAAGCATAAGAAAAAAATAATTGGCATGGTAAATCTAGACAACAAAAAAGTGAGAAATCTTGCAATCAATCTTTATTCCCAATATGATCAA
>CASDQU010000019.1 GCA_949282835.1 uncultured Bacillota bacterium
TGAATATTTTTTCATCAAGAGGTTTGTCCTCTCTCTCATTTGCAAAGATAACCAAAGGATATTGCTTTAATTTTTCTAGCATTTCTTCAAATGAAATAATTTGATTGGATTTAATTAGTTTTGACCTCTCGCACTGTTTGCAGGCGGTCATAATTTGACTTTCAAACCTTGGGAGCTTTATCTCTTTTATCATAGAATATTCGCCTTTAAAAAAGTAAAGCTCGCTTGCTCCAAGCTCGATAGCCTTTGCAACAATACTGTCAAAGTAGTCTTTTTTTGGCATCATTTGAAAGAGAGTTATCTCTTTTTTAGGCAACGCCTTGCACAAAACTTTTTCGTCTATTGAAAGAATTGATAAGTTTTTTTCCATCTTTTCTATTGTGCAGTAATAATCATAGTTATCATTTATAGAGGCGATAAGCTTGTCGCCTTCTTTCATTCTAAGTACTCGTTTAAGATGCTCAAATTCGCTGCCTTCTATAATGATATTATCAGCCTGTCTTTTCCCAAAAAATCTTCTCATTATTTTTTCCTTTATGAAAAGATTATATCATATCTTAATTTTTTATCAAATTTTTTTCAATTTCTTTATAAACATCATTATATTTTTATAAGTATCAATTATCAATCTTTATAAATTCCACGGCTTAAGAGATAGCCAGCCATGAAGAATGCTGCATTTTTTGGAATTGATATATTAAAAAAGTCGCAAGAGTTTTGACAAGGGCTAGGACATGGTGGTGGACATTGTGGCGGGCAAAAATCGTGACAAGGTGAAAGGCAGGGATTATTGCAAGGACAACTTGTCTGCCAATTTCCACAAGGATTATTACAAGGGCAGTGGCATAAGTCAACAAATGAGCCAAGTCTATAGTTTGTGTTTATTATCATAATTTTCCTCCTAATTCATTATGTGAAATTTATGCTAATTTTGTGTTTATATGAATACAAAACTTATAAAATAAATAAGATATCGTATGCAAGTTGCGCTATCAGTATTTTCAATAGTTGGAGTGGTATTTGGCTGCGGACTTATTAGCGGCAAAGAGATAGTTGTTTATTTCTCAAAATTTGGATATATATCCTTGCCTCTTCTTTTGATTGTTTTAGCACTCTTTTTTGTAGTTTTTAATATTTTGCTAAAAATGGGAGACAAAGTTTACAATCGATTAAAAAACAATAAAATATCTTTTTTCATCAATATTATCTCATCAATAATTTTTGCTGCTGCAATGTTCGCTGCTGATAGAAATTTATTAAATTTCGACAATTTTTGTATAAAAATCTTTCTTTTTTTGATAATTTTCGCATTATGTCTATTAATTTTTAAAAAGGGGATAAAAAGTTTAAATAAATTAAATATATTTTTAATTCCTATTTCTATTGTGATTTTTATCTTTATTCTTATTCAAAAAATCGACCACTCACTTTCTTTTTTTGAAGGGAGCAATCAAAATCTTGCTCCATTTTATAGCTTTTTGTATGTTGCACTAAATCTTTCTACTGGAGCTCTTTTGATTGCCTCACTTGGCAGGAGCTTATCAAAAAAGCAGAAAGCACAAGTATCCTTTTTATCGGCGCTTGTGCTTTGCCTTATTTTGCTTATTGCAAATTTGGTTTTACTTCAAAATCCCTATGCCTATAGTGCGCAAATGCCACTTTTAAGTCTTTTTAAAGGGCAGGAAAAGATAATTTTAAATATAATCATGCTAATTGGCTGCAATACTACACTATTAACTATCGTCTATTCAATATCTTCTTCTATGCGAGGGCTGTGCAAAAATGAAATTTTGATTTTTGTGACTAGTATAATAGTGCCTTATATCTGTAGCTTTTTAGGCTTTGCTTTTATTGTAACTTATCTTTATCCACTTGCAAGTACACTTGGAGTTCTATTTTTAATAGACCTTATATTTGCTGGTAGAAAGTTATCTTTTAAACCTCTTTTCAAGCGGACTGACAAGAAGATACATCCCAGCGGCAAGAATACAAAGTAGCACTATACTTGCCATGACTATGTCAAGTTTCAAAATTTGGCTTCCATAGTTTATCAAATATCCAAGTCCAGCTTTGCTTGAAAGATATTCTCCCATGATTGTGCCCACCCAGCTCATGCCAACATTGATTTTTAAAACTGATATAAAGGCTGGAAGGGAGTTTGGCAAGATGAGTTTGAATAGTATCTGAAACTTATTTGCGTGCATTGATTTCATGAGTAATATTTTATCATTATCGCATGAGATGAAGGCGTTTAACATTGATATTGTTGTTAAAATTATACAAATAAGTATACACATTACTATTGTTGCGCCGCTACCTGAGCCAACCCAAAAGATTATCATTGGGCCTAGGGCGATTTTTGGCAAGCTATTTAAAATAATTAAATATGGCTCCATTATTCGTCTAAGTTTTTCACTCCACCATAAAAGTATTGCTATTAATGAGCCAAGTATTGTGGCTATTATAAACCCAATGATAGTTTCATATAGTGATGTCCAAATGTGTATCCATAGATTTCCATCTTTAGCAAGTTCTATTATTGTGTTTACAATTCTTGATGGGCTTGAAAAGAAAAATGGGTCAATCGCTCCAGTATCAGCAAGAAGTTGCCATAGCCCGGTGAAGGCGGCAAATATGGCAAGCTGTCCAAAAAGTACAAGAATTTTATCTTTTTTCAAGGTTTTTAGATATTTACTGCGGGCTTTTGAGTAATTTACTTGTTTCTTTTTCATTAGACTAGATTTCTCCAAATCATTTCAAAGTACTTGCCAAAATCTCTGTCCTCGCGCTTTGACAGTGGCGTGTCGCCTGTAAAAGAAATATTTACCACTTCCTTTACTTTTGCAGGTCTTTTTGACAAAATTACAATTTTGTTAGACATGCTTAATGCTTCTGAGATGTCGTGAGTGACAAGTAAAGCTGTCTTTTGTTCGCTTTTTATAATATCATACACATCATCGCATACCCTCAATCTTGTTTGAAAGTCAAGGGCAGAGAAAGGCTCATCAAGAAGCAATAAAGATGGTTGCAATACAAGTGTTCGAATAAGTGCAACTCGTTGACGCATTCCGCCACTAAGCTGTCGAGGCTTTTTGTTTTTGAAGCTGTAAAGGTCATATTTCTTGAGAAGTTCATCAGCAAAGGCAAGTTTTTCAGGGTCTTTCTTCTTTTTTTGAAGCTCAAGTCCTAGAGTGATATTTTGCCAAATTGTACGCCATTCAAAAAGATGATCATGCTGAAACATATAGCCAATTCGTCCATCATTCTTTTCTACCGCTTTCCCATCAACTAAGATTTGCCCACTTGAAGGGAATAATAGTCCACAAGTTAGCGATAGAATGGTGGTTTTCCCACATCCGCTAGGACCAACAAGAGATGTAAATTCTCTTTCTTTAACATCAAAACTGACCTCATCAAGCGCTTTTATCTCACTTTCTTTTGTTTGATAAAAATAGCTGACATTCTTAAACTCAAGTAATTTTTTCATTTGCATGACCTCTACAATATCAGTTTAGCAAATGAGAGATAAATTGTTACAAAATTTAAAATTTTTGGCAGTGAAGGTTGTTTTTGCCCTTTTTTAGGGCTTACAATATGCACAAGGCTAAAAAAGGAGCGACAAAAGTGGAGGAAGAAGACAAGATAAAAAAGGCATTATTAAAAAAAGCTCTTGGCTACAATGCGGATGAGTGCGTTGAGGAATACACCTTTGATGAAAATGGAGAAAAAGTGTTATCAAAACGAAAGGTTACTAAAAAACATTATAGTCCTGATATCGCCGCCGTTAAAGTGCTGCTGGAGCGCTATTTTACCACTTATGAAGAAAAAATTGCCATAATGAGCGATGACGAACTTGAAGAGGAAAAGGAGCGCCTTTTAAAGCAATTAAAGGAGGGAGAAGGTGGAAATCAATGAAATTAAACATTTGGTCAAGTGCGATTTTCTTGGTTGTAACAATTTAGCAAAATACAGTTTTTCTACAAAAGGTCTTATTAAAAAGGATCTTTGTTTCTGTGAAAATTGTCTAAAGCAAATGTATCAGCTTATAGCTAAAATGCAAACACCAAGATCGATAGAAAGCCCATTTAAACTAAATAAAAGGATGAAAAAGAAATGAAGAGAGATGAAAGCAAAATAGTTGAAGAAGTACTGAATGAATTTAAAAATAGAGCAGAAAACCGTAAAAGTTTTGACCTTATTTGGCAAATTAATATGAATTTTCTTATGGGAAATCAATATTGCAATGTAGGGTATGGCGGGCAGCTTGAAGAAGCCGAACGACAATATTTTTGGCAAGAGAGAGAAGTATACAATCATATTGCGCCTATTTTCGATATTAGATATGCAAAACTTTCTAAGATTAAACCAGATATAAATGTTTTGCCTGCTACTAATGATGAAAGAGATAAGCAGGCGGCAAAAGTATCAAAAAAGATATATAAATATGTCAAAAATAAACTTAAACTTGACAGTCTTGTAAATCAGGCTATTAAGTGGTCTGAAGTTTGCGGAACGGTATTTTATAAAATCAGCTGGAATGGTGATATTGGACAGGTGATAGGTCTTGATGACAAGGGTGGCAAAATCAAAAGTGGAGAGGTAGAGCTAAGCGTGGTAAGTCCTTTTGAAATTTATCCTGATAGTCCCGTTTGCGACAGCCTCAAAGCCTGTCAAAGCTTAATTCACGCAAAAGCATATACCTCTGCCGAGGTAAAACAAATGTATGGTATTGAAATTGCAGGCAAGAAGGTCAACACCTATTCGCTTGACGGAGTTAGCGATAGTGTTGGAGGGCTTGGTTTTAGAGGTACAATGCCTAAGATAATTGAAAGCGTAAAAGAAGATAGTGTAATTGTAATCGAAAGATATATAAGACCTAATGCAGATTTTGTAAATGGACGGCTTACCATTGTAGCTGGCGACAAACTTGTCTTTGACGGAGAATTGCCATATAAGTGTGGAGAAGATGGGCAGCGAGATTTTCCATTTATAAGACAGACCAGTATTGAAGAGCCTGGCTGTTTTTGGGGAAGCAGTGTGGTGGAGCGTCTTATTCCTATTCAAAGGGCATACAATGCTGTAAAAAATAGAAAACATGAATTTTTAAATAGGCTTTCGCTAGGGGTGCTAAGTGTAGAAGATGGATCTGTCGACCTTGACAACTTAGAAGAAGAAGGATTATGTCCTGGCAAAGTGCTTGTCTATCGTCAAGGAGCGAGCGAGCCTAAATATTTAGAAAGCGAAAGTTTACCAAGCGGACTTAGCGAAGAAGAAGAGTTTTTATTAGAGGAATTTAACAAGATAAGTGGAGTAAACGACCTTTTGAGTTTTAGTTCGCTCTCATCAAATATAAGTGGTACAGCACTAGAGCTTATGATTTCGCAAGATGAAGCAAGGTTAAATGCACCTATTGAAAGCATTAAGAGCGCTGTAAAAGATATGGCTAGTATGATACTTCGTCTATATAAACAATATGCATCTTTTCCGCGTATTGCCAAAATTGTAGGCGATAACGGTGATGTAGAGATGTTCTATTTCTCATCTAGTGACATATCAAGCGAAGATATTCAACTTGAAAATGTCACAGAGGGTATGCAAAGTTTATCTCAAAGGCGAGAGATGATATTCTCTCTTCTAGAAAATGGTATTTTGCAAAATGAAGAGGGGAATTTGTCAAATCGAATGAAAAGTAAAGTTTTAGAGATGCTTGGCTTGGGAATTTGGGAAAATGCCCAAGATGTCACCGACCTACATATCAAAAAAGCAGATAAGGAAAATTTAAAACTGCTTGATAAAGAGGAAGTTAAAGTGTGCGAAATAGATGAGCATAAGCTACATATCAACGAGCATATAGCCTTTATGCTTGGTCAAGATTATGACAAAGCTTACAAGCGCGATAAATCACTTGAAGAGAGATTTTTATCTCATATAAGAGAGCATAAATCAAAATTGGAGGTTGAATAATTATGGAAGAAGAAAGAGAACAACCGACCATGGAACCGGCAACGGCTTTAAACGGAGCAGAAGAGAAAAGTGCTGAGAGTGAGGTCGGCTCTCAAGGCGAACTTGGGAAATTTAAATCGGCTAGCGATTTGTTAGAGGCCTATAACAATTTGCAAGCAGAATTTACAAGGAAGTGCCAACTGCTTAGCAGTTTACAAAAAGACAAAATGCAAAAAGAGGAAGATAAAGAAAATAGCGATGAAAATATAAAGCAGCAAAATGAAGAAAGTAATTCTACAAATGATGACATTACAAAAGAAGAATTTAATCAAAACCTTAACGCATTCCTTGAAGCAAACAGCGAAGCAGCAGAATTTGCTGAGGAGATAAAAAACAAATTCTCTGAAGCAAAAACAAAAACAAGCCCATTTGAAGATGCGTGGGCTAGGGTTGTATTTTCTATGCTTAAAGATGGAAAGCTTAGCGACAATATGATAGATCAATATTTGATAACAAATCAAAATGTTCAAAACAAAGTAATTGAATCTTATCTAAAAGATCTTCAAAATGACAAACCACCTTTGGTAATCTCTTCCAGCGGGGAAAGGCTGTCACAAGTAGAACCTGACAGCCCCAAAACCCTAGCTGAAGCGAAAGCAATAGTGGATAAAATGTTTAGTTAAAAAAATATAAAAATAAAAAATAAAAAAATAAATAAAAAAACAAATATTAAAAAATAAATACTCAAAAAAATATTTTAAAAATAATATTAAATATAAA
>CASDQU010000020.1 GCA_949282835.1 uncultured Bacillota bacterium
ACCATAGCGATATTTTAACATATTTCTTTTTCTTTTTCAACTTATATTATCATTTTTCTTCAAAAAATGTCTAGTAAATTTGATTTTGTGTACAAAAGTCTAATTTTGTCGAATTTTGTAAAATTTTTTACAAAAATAACCAAAATTATGGCAGTAATGTTTGACTGTAGGCTTTTTTAGATTTTATAATGCCTGTATGTACAAAGGAGAAAAATTTATGAAGACAAATTTATGGGTTAAAACTATTTTGTATATTTACAAATATTTGGATAGTATGGCTGAGGCTATTGATAAATTGGTGGAAAGAGTGGCGATGAATTCATTTTATTATAGCCTTACAAAAGATAATGATGTTATGCAGGTGAGTGAGTGCATTATCAATTTGATGGATAGAAAAAAGAGGCTGATAAATATAAAAGTGCTTGCTGATAAGAGTTTGGAAAAATGTGATAGCATCTTTGCTCAAATGCTTATTGAAAAATATATAGATAATGACAAAAGTGAACAGATAGCTTTGAGACATGGATTAGCTATGCGTACCTATTTTAGAAAGCTTGCTCAAGCTGAAGAGCAGTGCGCTGGGAAAATGAGCCAGATGGGCTTTACAAGTGAGAGGCTTACAAAATATCTTGCCGCAGAAAAGTGGATAACAGAGATTTATCAGCAGTTTTCTTCTAAAGAGGACAAGGGCGAAATTATAGAGGAAGAAAGAGATTAATTCAAATCGTTTTCATCAAATTCAAAATAATCTCCATGTCTTTTTCTTTTTAGTTTGGGCTTTTCATTGAGAACTTTATCTTTCATCCAAGAAGGCTTTATTAAAAGGTAAAACACAACTAGACAAGGAAGAGACACACCGATAATTATAAAGGTCATAGCCACTTTTGATAGTCCTCCATTAGGACTATTTTTGTTTGAAAAAGAAGGAGTTGTAATAATTGGAAAGCTTTCATAGTTTGTCTCTATTTTAGGCAAAAGTTGGTCGCAAAATACCGAAGATACATAGCCATATATACTTTTTTCGCCGTTATATTTGCAGTAATACCAAATATTTGATTTATCTGGGACAAATTCTTCTCCTTGTATTTGTCCATAATAGGTGATATTTTCAGTTAGATATGGAATTGTGTCAATTTTATATTCATTTATTGAGTTGGGATATAGATATATTCCAAGTCCGTCTGTGGCATAAACTCTAAAGTAAGAGTTTGGAAAGGGTTTTATAGGCGTCCCTTCCATTGCCACCACTTCATTCTTTTTTACATATCCTTCTAAATCTTGATAGGTTGCACTATAAAAATAATCATTAGCATTTGCTGTAAGCAGAACAAAGTAGGTGGCTGGAATTTCAAATAATCTATTTTCACTTTCATCATATGGCAGCGAATAAAAATATACACCTTCCTGCTGAACTTTTGCATAATAGCTTTGATTTGAGGCTATTGAAATTTTGGCAGTTACACTTGAAAGGGAAAAAGAAGTAAGTGATAATATTAAAATAAGGGCAAACAGAAATAATTTTTTCATGCTCTAATTTTAAATTAGCCATTGCAAAATAGGTTAGCAATATAATGTCGTAAAATATTTTAATAGGAGTTTTTTTGGCGAATATCATGAGCGAATTGGAATATAAATTGAAATTAGTTAATAATGAGATTGTTAGGCGGCGAGAAAATAATCATTTGGCGGGCTATAATACAGGCAAGGTGATACATAAAAAACAAATGATATTTCATAAATGCAAAAAGAAAAATAGATGGGTTTTTGGTGGCAACAGAACGGGCAAAACTGAATGTGGAGCGGTTGAGACAGTTTGGCTTGCAAGAGGCATACATCCTTTTAAAGAGAACAAACCTATTTCGTGCTGGGTGGTATCTCTTTCAAGGCAGGTTCAGCGAGATGTTGCTCAAAATAAAATTCTTTACTATCTTCGTAAAGACTGGATAAAACAAATCGTGATGACAAGTGGAAGGGCGGATAGTGCAGAGGGCGGCATTATAGACTATATTCTTGTCAAAAATGTATTTGGCTCTATAAGCAAAATAGGCTTTAAAAGTTGTGACCAAGGTCGTGAAAAATTTCAGGGCGCTTCACTTGATTTTGTGTGGTTTGATGAAGAGCCGCCCTATGATATTTATCAAGAATGTCGCATGCGTATTATGGATAGAAGAGGGATGATTTTTGGCACTATGACACCTTTAAAAGGACTGACATGGATTTATAATGAGATATATTTAAATAAGAACAAAGATGACGAGATTTGGTATCAACAAATGGAGTGGGCAGATAATCCATTTTTAGACAAAGAAGAGGTTATGGCGATGACAAAATCGCTTTCAAACGATGAACTTGAAAGTCGCAGATATGGCAATTTTATACAGAGCGGCGGACTTGTTTATAATGAATTTGATGAAAATATACATGTTATTGAGCCTTTTGATGTGCCTAAAGAGTGGCAAGATATGATTTCAATAGACCCAGGCTTAAATAATCCTCTTTCAGCACATTGGTATGCAGAAGACTTTGACGGAAATATCTATGTAATTGCAGAACATTTTGACAAGGGAAAGGATGTGGCTTATCATGCAAAAAAAATCAAAGAGATTTCCTCTTTACTTGATTGGCATACCACAAATGGCAAACTGGTAGCTCTTATTGATAGCGCGGCAAATCAGAGAACTTTGGCTAGCAGTAAGAGTGTGGTAGAACTATTTTATGAAAATGATATACTAGTCAATCCCAAGGTCAATAAAGATATGTTCAGCGGCATTAATGTGGTCAAGCGATTTTTGAAAGATGGTGATGGGAAAGCTCATCTATATATCTTTAAAAATTGTGTAAATCTTATTAGTGAACTTAAATCTTATTGGTGGGGAGAGGGAGACCTTCCTATAAAGAAAGATGATCATTGTCTAGATGAAATGAGATATTATTTAATGACAAAAAACGCTCTTTCACCATCAATAAAACAAAAAAAGAATGAAATACAACTTGATAAAGAAAAATTAATTAAAAAATTGAAAGAGCAAAAAGGAAAGTTTTATTTTTAAAATTAAAATATTTTGTAAATTATTTGGAAAAATAATATTATTATGTTAAATTTAATATATAAAAATGCTATTACAATCTTGCCTTAATAGAAACTATTATAATTTTATAATTTAAGGAGAGAAATGAAAAAAATTTTTATTCCAATAATTGCATTTATATTTTTATTGAGTGGCACTATAATGACATCCTCTTTTCTTTCGTTTGCTAGCGAGGGCGAAGAAGAAATTGCAAGGATTTATAAGGGCGAAGATTTTATTAATGCAATAAATAGTGATAATTTTGAAAGTGAAAATTTGACGATTGTACTTGAAGATGATATTGACTTTGGCGAAGTTGATTTAAAAAGTGCATATCAAACAGAAAAGATTTTTAGAGGTACTTTTGATGGTAATGGACAGACTATATCAAATTTGACACTTGGCTCTGGCACTAATAACTATGGTCTATTTCCTAAAGCTGAAGGCGCAGAAATTAAAGATTTAAAAATCTCTGGGAAAATTGCCTTCAATTTCAATGATGATACCATGCAAAAATATGCAGGAATTTTAGTTGGACAGGCTACAAATGTATATATTCATAATTGTGAATTTATATATGATAGTTTGACCAAAGAGGACACTTTAACTCCTATATCTTTAAATGTTGGCTCAAACTTAGTTTTTGGTGTAGTTGCCGGAAGAGTAAATTCTAAAAGTGGCGGGCAAAGCGAGATATCAGATTGTGTATCATACTATGATGTTGATGTGAGTTGTCTTCAAAACACCTTGTCATATTTAGGGGGAATTGTTGGACAGTTGCAAGCGGGAAGCAAGATAAAGAATGTGCTAAACTGGGGCGACTATACTTTGCAAGATAATATCATCGGACAAACGGGTGATAATGAACAATTTATAGGTGGCATAGTAGGAAATCTTGCTAGCTCAACAATATTAAATTGTGGCTATGCAGGCATAATCACTAATAATAGCAGCTTATTATTAAAATGCCAAATGGGCGCAATAGTTGGCAAATTTGACAATGGAAGGGTGGCTTATAGCTACTGGACTCAGGGCGCTATTATGGCTACAGGTGCTGGCACTGTTGAGCAAAATCAATATTTGCAACAAGTGGCTCAAATCAATGAGAATTTTTTGAGAAATACAGATAATTTTGATATTGTTGAACTTTGTTTCAATTTTGATACTGTTTGGTGTTTAAAAAATAGCCGTATTGTTTTACAAAGATTTCAAACTTTCAATTATTCTATAAATGAAATGTTTGACAATACAGGAGTGCTGAGCAGCGCTGTAATTAAAACAAGTGAAGATAGCGAGGGCGCTTCTTCGCAGCAAGTTCAATATGGTCAAAGTTTGACAATCACTATTAGTTATAACACGCAGTACTATGGATACTACACACTTGACAGCGTATTATTACAAGGCGAGGCATTGTCGCGTGATTACTATCAAGCACAAGAAATTGTAAGCGAAGATAATTTACTGATTGGATATGATATACAGTTAGATGTGAATGATGTCACAGATGGCACATATAGTTTTACTCTCAGTCCTTCAATTTATCAATGTCAAGTTAAAATTTCTGATGAGGCGGCTTTGAATAATCAGGGTGGAGTCAGTGCAGGTAGCAACTATATAGACTCACTTTCTATCAATTTCACCTATCAAACAAGAATTCAAGAAATTTCAGCTAGAGGAGAGGGGATTTACACCTTTTCACATTGGGAGCTTTATTATAAGGCAGCTGGTGACGGAAGCGGAGAATATACCTCATTAGTTGACAATTTTGAAGATGCAAACAGTAGCCTTCTATCTATCAGTTTTGGTATTGCACCATTTGACCAAGAATTTTTACTTGTAGCATACTTTACAAGTGAAAATGCCATTCTTATTGATATAAATGATTATCAAAATGTTGGCATAAAATCGGTTACTATAAATGAAAGGCTCTATGAAGGTGAGCCAATCGCTGTATCAAATAGCGATACCAATGTGAGAGTTAAGCTTGTGACCAATGCAAAATACCTCTTAGATGAAGAAATATTTTTAAGTAGCATTGCCAAATTGTATGGACAAGATTTAGAAGAGCTTGGAATAGTTATGACTTCAGACCCTATAGAGGATGAACAGACGCAAGAGACAACCTATAATTTCCGTCTCAACATGAACTTAGTGCAAGAGCTTGAAGATAAAAGTATCTCACTTTCTTTTGTAACTGAGAAAGATAACTCTCAATATAATCAGCAGATGTTGTTTGTCTATATCTTTGTGCCTATTGGAGTGGCTTTGATTGTTGGTGTTACAGTCTTTTTGATAGTTAGGCGGGTACGCAGCGGAAAGGGCAAGACAGGAGCTAAAAAACAAAAAGAGAAAGAGACAAGTTACAAAGACTTTTATATGTAAATAAGAAAAGAGTGCCATTAAGGCACTCTTCAGACTGTTGAAAAACGGCGCGACCGAAAATTTAATAAAAATTTTCTTGCTATGTTTACTGAAAAACACCTAAAAACAGTCATTTAGGGAAACTAAACTCCTGCTTTTAGGCATTTTTCGAGCCTTGCATCGCTTGTTTTTGAACAGTCTGATTTATTTGTCTACAAGCTAAAGAGTGCCATTAAGGCGCTCTTTTTTGACTTTATTTTGTAAAACTTAAGGCAACTTTTTGAGCTATAGTGTTATCTACAATATTATTATATTGAGGATGGTACTGGGCTTCTTCTGTGGTTGAGTTGATAATTTCAAGCATTTTGTCAAAAGATTGTTCGCTCATGACTGGACTTGAGCACCACGCATCAATTCTAATATATTGCTCTATTGCGATTGCAAGTTCCTCATTTGTCATGCCTGAAAAAGATGGTGCAAGTGCTGCTGCTCCCTCACTAAGAGGGCTGTTTTTTAAATATTGATAGCCTCTTGCCACAGCCTTTAAAAATTTCTCAGCATTATCTGCATGTTTTGTAAGATAGCTTTGTTTGGTAGCAAAACATGTATAAGGCAAATATCCTGAAAAATCGCCTACCGCATTTAGTACATAGCCATTGCCTTCTTTTTCAAGGTTGGTGGCTGTAGGCTCAAATAAAGTACAAAACTCATTGTCGCTTGTGACAAATTCGCTACCAATCATGGCAAAAGATACATCTGTTCGCAAGTTTACCTCGTCATTTGCGGTATCTGTGCCAATCACAAGACCGGCCTGTTCAATGATATATTGCAGAGTCATTGCTGGCATTCCGCCCTTTCTTCCACCTATGATTGTTTTGCCTTTTAGCTGGTCAAGTGTGAAGTTTTCTATCTTCTCTTTTGACACAAAGAAAGAACCATCTTTTTGGGTGAGCTGACCAAAGATAACTGGACTATCTTTTGAACCTTGCGAGTAAACTACTGTTTCAGGGCCAACTAGGACAATATCTGCGCTGCCGCTTAGAAGTGCTGTCATTGAGGCGTCAGAACCTGTTGCGCTCTCAATGGTAACTTTTAGTCCTTCATCTTCAAAGTAACCTAAATTGTAGGCGGCATATAGAGGAGCATAAAAGATACTATGCGTGACTTCGTTTAATCTAATTTTGTTGCTATCATTTCCGCATCCAAAAAACAAAAGTCCTGCACTTAGGCAGATTAACAGACAAAGAGTGAAAATTGATATTCTTTTTACTTGTTGCATTTTTCCTCCTTACAAAAACTAATTTATGTTTTGGCAGCACTTGATGTGATAAAAACTCGCGCAAGAAAATTTAAAAATATATTTTTAAATTTTATCAAAAGGTAGTTTTGATAGCAAAAACATTGTTTTTGCCTTGCGCGAGAAGGATAAAAAGTCAAAAAAACTTTGAATAGCTAATATAATTTGTTATAATCTTAGCATGAGAGTTACAGCGGGTATTTATAAAGGAAGGAAGCTTTTAGAAAACAAATATAACCATATTCGACCTACAGCCGATATGGTCAAACAAGCCTTGTTTAACAAGCTATCAACCAAAATATTAAATGCTAGATTTTTAGACCTTTTTTGCGGCAGTGGAGCGATTGGCATAGAAGCGATAAGCCGCGGCGCAAAGGAGGTGATTTTTGTTGATAAAGATAATAGAAGTACAAATTTAACTAAGCAGAATTTAAAAAAACTATCTATTCAAGCGAAGGTGTTAACGGTTGATTATAAAAAAGCCTTGCAAAGTTTCAAGGGAGAAAAATTTGACATCATTTTTATTGACCCGCCATATAAAAGTGAAATATATAACGATGTCTTACAATTAATTTTCAATTTATCTCTTTTAGAGGAGGGGGGAGTTATAATTTGCGAGCAAGAGAAAAGTTATAAAATAAATCAAAATTATTTTGAACAAATTGATGAAAAAAGTTATGGTATAAAAAAACTTGTCTATTTTGCCAATAAATTTATCGAGGAGTAAATTAATAATAGTCCTTGACGAATGTATTGTAAATACATTTAGTTGGCAAACTATAAAAAATAAGTAACCAAAAGATTACTTATAATTTTTCTTGTTTTTCAACTAGTCTTAGCAGCGCAAACTAGATTTTCTACTTTGGCATATTTTTATGCCATTTGTTTTGCCGATTTTGAAATTAAACTTAAATGATTTGTTTTTAAATATTAGGTTCAAAATCTTCAAATATCACATTGTCGCAATATTTAACAACTCTCATATATTCACTTTGACTTCTCACTGTCCAAGCAAGCAATGGCAGCTTTCTATATTTTCTTGTAAATCTATTAGGTATTTTTTTAGCTTCATAACTTATAAAATCAGGGTGGCTGATTTTTTTATTTAAAAGCATTCTCTTTAAAGCATATTTTTTAAAGAAAGAGAGTTTTTCTTTTTTAAAATAGCCAGCAAGTTGACCTCTTAAAATATTTGGTGCATGTTTATAAAAATATTCAAGCACATATGGATTAAAAGATTGGATTGCATATTCGCCTTTATAGTCTTTAAGAAGTTCGATCACCTTTTTCTCAAGCTGCCCAACTTTGCTTGGGTTTTTTATTTCAATCAAAAGAGGGACTTTGCCGTCCACAACCTTTAAAACCTCTTCAAAAGTAGGGATTTTTTCTTTGCTATCTTTCAGCCTCAAAATTTCCAAATCTGATTTATTTAAAAATTTTATATATCCATCATTATCGGTTAGACGAGATAGGCTATCGTCATGAAAAACAATGACAGTGCCATCAGCAATCATTTGAACATCAAGCTCAATAGGATAACCCTCAGTTATAGCTTTTTGAAAAGCAGATATTGAATTTTCTGGACAATCTTTGTCATGAAGTCCGCGATGAGCAATAGGAGTTTCTACAAGCCATGAATTGAAAATTTCCATTTTTACCACCTTTTAAAAAATATTGTCTTATTATCTTATGTGAATTTTTGACAAATTACGACAAAATTCATAATATTTCATTTTAAATATTATAGCATAATTTTAAAAAAATGCAAATTTTTTTACCTTTTACCTTAAAATGAAAAATATTTTATTATTTTTAATCAATTTTTCCCCAAATTTATACAAATAAAACTAAATTGATTAAATTAAAATATGTGCATTTTTAAAAATAGCCAAAAATTTGATTGCTATTAAGTAATTTTAGTTTTTTACTCTAACAATTTTGGCAAGACAAGCTTATTTAAAATGATTGATTTCTTTAGCTTTTTTATATATAATTACATTTATGGATAGAATGAAAAAGATAAGAAATTTTTGTATAATTGCACATATCGACCATGGTAAGTCAACTTTAGCTGATAGATTGATTGAGATGACAGGCACGCTTGAAAAGAGAGATATGCAGTCTCAGCTTCTTGATAGCATGGAGTTAGAGAGAGAAAAGGGTATTACCATTAAACTTACACCAACTCGCATGATTTATAATTTTGAAGGTGTAGATTATGAGCTAAACTTGATTGATACTCCAGGGCATGTCGATTTCACATATGAAGTTTCTCGCTCTTTAGCGGCTTGTGAGGGGGCAATTTTGATTGTTGATGCAACTCAAGGAGTTGAGGCACAAACACTAGCAAATGCCTATCTTGCCATTGATAACAACTTGGAAATTTTGCCAGTTATTAATAAAATTGACCTGCCAAGTGCTAGACCACAAGAAGTCAAAAAAGAAATTGAAGATATTGTAGGTATTCCAGCCATGCACGCGCCTTGCATTTCAGCAAAAGATGGAAGAAATATTGATGAAGTACTCAAGATGATAGTCAAAGAATTTCCCCCTCCTAAAGGTGAGGAAAATGGCAGGCTTAAATGTTTGATATTTGATAGCTTTTATGATAATTTCAAAGGTGCTATATGCCTAATACGCCTTTTTGATGGCAAGGTTAAAGTGGGCGATAAAATTCAAATGATGCATAGCGGCAGGGTGTATGATGTGACTGAAGTTGGAATATTTGTGCCATATTCAAAACCTTGCGATGAGCTTAAAGCTGGTGATGTTGGCTATATAGCCGCTTCAATTAAAAATATCAGCGATATTTCGGTTGGTGATACAATCACAAGCGCAGCAATGCCAGCTGATACTCCACTTGAGGGCTACAAAAAGGTCAAGCCAGTAGTTTTTTGCGGAATTTTCCCTGTGGATGGAGCAAAATACAATGAACTTAAAGATGCCCTTGAAAAACTTAAACTTAACGATGCCTCACTTGAATATCAGAGTGAAGTATCTCAGGCGCTAGGCTTTGGC
Organism: uncultured Bacillota bacterium; assembly: GCA_949282835.1. Taxonomy (GTDB): domain Bacteria; phylum Bacillota; class Clostridia; order Christensenellales; family UBA1242; genus Caccovivens. The sequence goes on from CASDQU010000020.1 coordinate 9,745, forward strand.
TTTCGATGTGGATTTTTAGGACTGCTTCATCTTGAAATAATAACTCAGCGCATTGAAAGAGAGTTTAATTTAGATATCATAACTACCGCTCCAAGTGTTTTTTATAATATTTACAAAACAAATGGCGAAGTTTTACAATTATCAAACCCTTCATCTCTTCCTCCGCCAGTTGAGATAGACTATATAGAAGAGCCATATGTCAAAGCAAGTATCTATCTGCCACCAGAATATGTTGGCTCAGTTATGGAGCTTTGCCAAGATAAGCGCGGAGAATATAAAGATATGGTATATCTTGACGAAAAGAGAGTTAAGCTTGTCTATTATCTTCCACTAGGAGAGATAATATATGATTTCTTTGATAGCTTAAAGTCAAGAACAAGAGGATATGCAAGTTTTGACTATGAAATGGCAAATTTTGAGCGGAGCGATTTAGTGAGAGTTGATATTCTTTTGAATGGCGAAAAATGTGATGCCCTTAGCCTTATCGTTCATAAAGACAAGGCATATTCAAGAGGCCGAGCTTTGGTTGAAAAACTTAAAAAAATCATACCGCGTCAGTTGTTTGAAGTGCCTATTCAAGCTGCGATTGGAGGGAAAATCATAGCACGCGAAACACTTTCAGCAATGCGAAAAGATGTGCTTGCAAAGTGTTATGGCGGAGATATAACAAGAAAGCGTAAACTTCTTGAAAAGCAAAAAGAGGGCAAGAAGAGAATGAGAAAGATAGGCTCTATTGAAATTCCATCTTCAGCTTTTATGTCAATTTTAAAACTTGATAATGAGGAATAGATAATTTATTAAGAGAGGTTTATAATGCTTGGAATATATGTGCATATTCCATTTTGTGAAAAGAAGTGTAATTATTGCAGTTTTTCATCATTTTCAAAAGATGAAGATTTTATCAAAAAATATATAAACTTTCTTTGTAGCGAGATAAAAAGCAGCAAATTCAAAGGAAGAGAAATTGACAGTATTTACATTGGTGGCGGCACGCCAAGTTTACTTATGCCCATACAAATTGACAGCATATTTAAAAGTATTTATAAAACTTTTAAAGTGAATGAGCAATGTGAAATTACCATAGAGTGCAACCCCAATTCTATTACATATGATAAAGTGCTTGCTTACAAGAAAAACAATGTAAATCGTATTTCTTTAGGCGTGCAAAGTTTAAATGAAGGAGAGCTTCAATTTCTAGGTAGGAAACATAATGTCAAGCAGGTTTTTAATGCGCTAGCAAATATTCAAAAGGTGGGCATTGAAAATATCAGCGCTGACCTTCTAATTGGAATAGGAGGCTCAAACTTTGCTAGTTTCAAAAGACAGCTTGATAAATTGTTGGGCTATAAAGTCAAACATATTTCATGCTATATGCTTCAAGTGGAAGAAAATACACCGCTTGACAAAATGTATCAAAAAGACAAAAATATTCTTTTAAATGATGAGGATTGTACAGCATTATATAAGCAGATATCAAACTATCTTAAAAGCAAAAATTTCAATCATTATGAAATCTCCAATTTTGCACTTAAAGGATTTGAAAGCAAACATAATATGAAATATTGGACAGGTGAAGAATATATTGGATTTGGGCTTGCGGCTCACTCATATATAAATAAAACACGCTTTGCTAATTGTAAAAGTTTTGATAAATATTATAGCGGCGAGCTTGAATTTTGCGAAAAATTGACTTTGAAAGAATTGATTGAAGAGCATATAATGTTAGGACTGAGATGTCAAAGCGGAATAAACAAGAACTATTTAAAATCACTTGGATATGACATTGAAAAAAATCAAAATTATCAAAAATTGCTAAAAAATAAGATAATTTTTGATAAAAAAAATAAGGTAATCTTAAATGAAGAATATTTTACCATTTCAAATAACATTATCCTAGAGCTTATTGATTAGGCGCAAAATTTTCAAAATATTTTAAATATAAATATTTTGAAAGGTTTGCTAAATGAAATCTTAAAAAATAGTTGATTTTTTTGTGATTGTATGTTATCATTTAGTCAAGCAATTTTGCTTTACAAATTATGAAGTTAGAAGAGAATGTATATTTGGCTAAACTTTTTGATGCTTATGGCAAATTGTTGACTAGGCGTCAGCAAGAGGTTTGTATGCTTGTTTTTGACCAAGATTTGACGCTAAGCGAGATAGCGCAAAACTTAAATATTTCGCGGCAAGCGGTGTTGGACGGACTGTCGAAAGCCGAGAAAAAACTTCAGAAGTTTGAAAAGGAGCTTTGCCTTGTGAGCCAAATTGCTCATTTAGAAAAGGAAAATGAATTGCTTAAAAAGAAATTAAAGGAGGAGTAATGGCACTTTTTTCATCGCTGTCTGAAAAATTTAATCATATTTTTTCAAAGCTCACGAAAAGAGGACGGCTTACCGAACTTGAGATAAAAGAAGCTATGAGAGAGGTTCGAATTGCTTTGCTTGAAGCTGATGTAAACTATCTTGTTGCTAAAGATTTTGTTAAACAAGTTTCAGAAAAGGCGGTTGGAGATGAAGTGCTTAAAAGTCTTACTCCAGCTCAGCAAGTTATTAAAATTGTCAAAGATGAGCTTGTAACTTTAATGAGTTCTAACAATCAAAAGCTTGCAATCTCTTCTTCACCGCCAACAATTATTATGATGTGCGGGCTTCAAGGTGCAGGCAAGACTACAATGTGCGCAAAACTTGGTGCATATTTAAAAAAATCGGGCAAGAAACCTTTGCTTGTAGGTTGCGATATCTATAGACCAGCAGCTATTAATCAGCTTCAAGTTGTAGGCAAACAAGCCAATGTTGAAGTATTTGAAAAAGGCAAACAAGACCCAGTCAAAACAGCGCAGGAAGCGGTGGCATATGCTCAAAAACAGGGCTTTGATGTGGTTATAATTGACACGGCAGGCAGACTTCATATCAATGAAGAGTTGATGGATGAGCTTAAAAATATCAAAAAGAAAGTCTCTCCAACTGAAATTTTGCTTGTAGTAGATGCTATGACAGGTCAAGATGCCGTTACTGTCAGTGAAGCTTTTAATAAAGACCTAGATATCACAGGTGTAATTCTTACCAAACTTGATGGTGACACTCGTGGCGGAGCAGCTCTATCAATTAAAGCAATCACAGGTAAACCTATTAAGTTTAGTGGTGTTGGTGAGAAAATCGGAGATATTGAGCCTTTTTATCCTGACCGTATCGCAAGTAGAATACTTGGCATGGGAGATGTGTTATCGCTTATTGAAAAAGCGCAAGAGGCGGTAAGTGAAGAGCAAGCCAAGGAGATGGAAAGAAAATTCCGTGAAAATTCCTTCACTTTTGATGATTATCTAAAGCAAATTGAAAGTATCAAAAAAATGGGGAATTTAAAGGATATTATTTCTATGATACCAGGCATAGGGAGCAAAGTTAAAAATTTAGATATAGATGAGCGCCAAATTCTTGTTAATAAGGCAATCATTCAATCAATGACCCCTAAAGAGCGACAAAATCCCGATATCATCAAAGCAAGCAGAAGGCAGAGAATTGCCAAAGGTAGCGGAACAAGTGTACAGCAGGTAAATCAACTTTTAAAGCAGTTTGAACAATCAAAAGAGATGATGAAACAGCTTAAAGGTGGCAAATTTAAAAAATTCTTTTAAAAAGGTATCAATCGTGAGCAATCACGCTAATGATATATCGCATGGAGAATAAAAAAATATAAAGGAGGAAAAGTATGGCAGTTAAAATTAGACTTACAAGAATGGGAGATAAAAAATCACCTTTCTATAGAGTTATTGTTGCAGATTCAAGAGCTCCAAGAGATGGAAAGTTTATCGATATAATCGGCACTTACAATCCACTCAAAGACCCTGCAGAAATCAAAATTGACACAGAAAAAGCTGCAAAATGGCTCAAAAATGGCGCAACTCCAACTGACACAGCTAGAGATATTCTTGTAAAAAGCGGCGTTATTGAAAAGAAAAACAAATAATTAGGGGGAGTTATGGAAAAACTAGTTGAATATATTGTTAAAAGTCTTGTTATTAATGAAGACAGCGTAAAAGTGACCAGCGAAGAAGATGGCGATGCGACCATCATTCATGTCACCGTTGCCGATGAAGACCTTGGCAGAGTTATAGGTAAATCTGGTCGTGTGGCTTCAAGTATTCGCACTATTATCAAATCTATCAGCGCAAGAAGTCATAAAAAAGTCTTTGTTAAATTTGGAGAATAAAATGCTTGAGATAGCAAAAATATTAAAACCGCAAGGGATTAAAGGCGAAGTTAAAGCCATGCCTTTAACAGATGTCCTTGCTGTTTTTAAATCTATTGAAAATGTTTTTGTCAAGGGTAAAATTATGGCGATAGAGAGAATATCTATCCGTCAAGGATTTTTATATATCAAATTTAAAGATATAAATACCCGCAATGAGGCTGAGCTGCTTAGAAATCAAAGCATCAAAATTGACAAGGAAATTCTTGAAAATTGTAAAGAAGAAGATGAATTTCTGGTTGATGATTTAATAGGTATGATTATCTATGATGAAAAAGGCTGTCTTGTAGGGCAGATAGTAGAAGTGATAAATTATGGCAGCAGCGATATCTTTATCATCGAAAAAGAGGGCAGACAGATACAAGTACCTTTTGTTGAAGGAGTTTTTGAAAAAGAGGGCGAAAGCCTCGTGGCTAATAGTGAAAAGTTAAAAGAGGTTATGATATGAAAATAGATATATTAACACTCTTTCCTAATAGCTTTTCTTATCTTGATGAAAGCATTTTAAAAAGAGCTAGGCAAAATGGCATAATTGAAATAAATATAATAGATATTCGTTCCTTTTCCAAGGATAAACATAAAAAATGTGATGACTATCCTTTTGGTGGAGGGGCGGGTATGCTTATGAGTGTGCAGCCTATCTATGATGCTGTAAAAAGTGTGCAAACAAAAAATTGCAAGATAATTATGCCATCACCAAGCGGACAACTTTTTAATAGTGAAATTGCAACAAAACTTTCAAAAGAGGAGCATATCATCTTTATTTGTGGTCATTATGAAGGCATTGACCAAAGGGTCAATGAGATATTTGATGTTCAAGAAATTTCAATAGGCGATTATGTGTTAAGTGGTGGAGAGCTTGCCTCTATGGTTATTATTGATGCTCTTGCAAGACAAATTGAAGGGGTCATCTCAAGGGAGAGTTTAGAAGAAGAGAGTTTTGTTGACGGTCTTGAATATCCTCAGTATACCCGTCCTCAAGATTTTTTGGGATATAAAGTGCCAGATGTGTTAGTGAGTGGCAATCATAAGGAAGTTGCAAAATGGAGAAAAGAGCAGGCAGGTAAAAAAACAAAAGCAACTCGTCCAGACTTAATAAAGACAAAGGAGAGGTGATGAGAATAGGTTTAATTGCGGCTTGTGGACATGAATTTGAACAATTTATCAATCTTTTACCAAGCACAAAAGTCAAAAATTTTCAAAATTTTCAAATATTTGAAGGAAAAATTGGCAAAAATAAGCTTTTTGTTATAAAAAGTGGCATTGGTAAAGTGGCGGCAGCTTGCAGCGCGCAACTACTAATTGACAAATGTAAAATAGATTTTATTGTAAATTTTGGTACTGCAGGTTGGCTAGGCGAAAATTATAATGCAGGGCAAATTCTGATAATTGATAAAATATATTACTGGGACTTCAACTTTATCATTAATGAGCTAGTTCCTTTTGTTGCAGATAGTGCACTTTTAAATTTTGCTAAAAAGAATATTAAGGATGCCTTGGTTACTTCACTTGCAACGGGAGATGATTTTGTTGAAGGTGGCGAGGTAAAAAGAAAGATTGTAGAAGAGTTAAACACTTTTGCCTGTGATATGGAAGGTATGGCAGTGGCACATGTGTGCTACTTGAATAATATTAAATATTTGTTATTAAAGACTGTCAGCGACAATGGCGAAAGTGAGGCTTATCAAGCAAATAAATTTGATGTTACTCAAACTCTAGTAGAAAAAATTCTTTTGTTATGTGAAAAAATAAAGAAAGAGGATTTATATGAAGATTAATTGGTTTCCTGGTCATATGACAAGGGCACTTAAGGAAATTAAAAGATTACTTATCAATATTGATGTGGTTATCTATATTTTAGATGCTCGCGCACCAATATCCTCTATCAATCCATCTTTAAATAAACTTTCACAAAATAAACCTGTCCTCTATATTTTTAATAAAATTGACCTTGCAGATGAGAATAGGGTTAGAGAAATTGCAAAAAGATATAAAACAGAGGCAAGTGATTATCTTATTGTAAATTCTACATCTTCTAATAACAGCACAAAAATCAAGCAGAAAATAGTAGCTTTATCTAAAGAAAAGATTGAAAAATATGCAAAAAAAGGAGTAAAAGCGGTCATTCGCGCCATTGTAGTTGGTGTGCCTAATTCTGGGAAAAGCACTCTTGTAAATTCTCTTTGCAGAAAGGCAAAGGCGGTGACTGGCAATCGTCCAGGCGTTACAAAGCAGGCGCAATGGGTGGCAATAGGCGATAATATTGAGCTTTGTGATACTCCTGGAACTTTATATCCTAATCTTCAAAATCAAGATATAGCCAAGAAGCTGTTATTCATTGGCAGCATAAAAGATGAGGTAATTGTAGATATTAATGAACTTGCTCAAGAGTTGATAAAGATTTTGATTGAAAAATATCCAAATCTATGGCAAAAGCGATATCAAGATGCCAAATCTTTAGAAGATATTGCCAAAATGAGAGGCTTTATCGTGGCGGGTGGACAGATAAATGAAGAGAGAGCGGCATCGGCAGTTATTGATGATTTTAGAAAAGGTCGAATAGGAAGGATTACGCTTGACTAATGAAAGAGTTATATAGAGTAAAAGGTATCAGTGGGGAAAGTGAGGCTTGTCAATATTTAAAAGGCAAGAAATATATCATAGAAAAGGTAAATTATACTACAGGTATAGGCGAAATTGATATTATTGCGAGGCAAGGCAGAACGATAGTTTTTATTGAAGTAAAAAAGAGAGGAACTCTTAGCTATGGCAGACCAAGCGAGGCGGTAAATCAAAGAAAACAAGATAAAATACGAAAGGTAGCCCAGCTTTATCTTATTAAAAATAAATTATCTTCATCATCGTTGCGGTTTGATGTGATTGAAATTATTGGCGATAGTATAAATCATATTGAAAATGCATTTTAAGTGGATACTCCACTTTTTTTATTTTTTAAACAAAAAATATATTATTTTAATAAATTTATGGTTATTTTTTAATAAATTTGGCAATATTATCATTAATTATGAAAAAAATAATTTTAATTTGTCTATCTTTTTTAATAATTTCAAGTTCACTTTGTCTGCTTGCCTGTGAAGGAGCAACCTTTTTAGAATGTGCTTCAATTAGCGAAGTGACAATGGCAGGGAGCAAAGATTATACTATTAAAATAAATTTCTATCAAGATGAAAGAATAGAAGATAAATATATTGACATACAAGTCAAATCAAATAAAATAGCAGACCTTGTCATGTGGGAAGATAATGGCGAAAAGACAAATATCTCATTTGATGACTATGACGAGTGGCGTTCTCTTTCCACCTTATTAGCCGCTAGCAAGGGCGAAGAAGTGATATTTGATAAATTTAAAAATATTGCGGCAAAGACATATGTTTTTAATAGTGACGAAAAATTAAATCTCACATTTAGAGTGGTGGCTGGCGAGGTGGAAGAAAATGGCAGCGGCAATGGGCAAATTTTAGTGGGTAGCGAAGTTATTTCTAGGCAGTTTACTTTAAAAATTAAATAAAGGCAAATTTTGCTTTTATTTTTTTTTATTTTGTAGTATTATATAAAAATAGAGAACACTATTTGATTTAGGAGCAATTATGATAAAAGCAAAAAATCTATTTTTAAGATATACTCGTGAATTTTATGCCTTGTACAATATCAATCTTGATATAGAAGATGGAGAGAGTGTCGCTTTTGTTGGCGAAGATGAAAGTGGCAAAACTAGTTTGCTAAGAATTTTTGCCAAGCTTGAAAAGGCAACCAAAGGTGAGTTATTTATCAAAGATATTCCTATTGATAAACTTAGCTATAAAACCGATTTGCAGGCAGGTTATGTGCCAGCCAGCCCTGTTTTTTTAGAAAAAAAATCGGTCTATGAAAATTTTAAATTTGCTTTAAAAAATTGGGGACTTAACGATAGTGAAATTGAAAGCAAAATCAATCAAGTTATCATCGACTATTCTCTTGAGAAGATAAAAGATACCAAAATAAAAGACTTATCGCTTGATGAAAAATATATTCTTTCATTGATACGCCTTACTTTTAGAGAGCTAGACCTTTTAATGATTGATAACATCTTTGATGGTGTCAATGAAGCGACATATGAGGTTGCGTTGAATATCATCAAGACTTTAAAAAAGAAAAAAACAACTCTGATAGTTGCTACAACTAAGGAAGAGATAGCGAAGAAACTTTGCAAAAGAAAAATATATTTTAAATATGGCTCAATAGTAGACAAACTTGATGAAAATGATTAATTTTTTATAACAAAATATCATCGCTTGGAGGAGATTTACTCTCTTCCTCTTTTTTATTTTCGCTAGATTTATTTAAAGAGACCGACTTAAATAGCGAGCTTAGTGAAGAGGCGTTATTGTTTCCAAGCATTGAAAGCAAAAAGGGAAGTAAATTATTGTCCATAGGCAAGGAGCTCTGAGTTTGTTGGGTGTTTTGCTCATAACTTGCATATGCCTCTTTAGGATAATTATCAAAGGCAGGATTGTAATTTTGATTGTTTTGCATGCCATTTTGCTGATTTTGGGTTGAATTTTGTGAATTGTTAAAAATTTGGGCAAAATTGGATTGCCCAAGAAGGTTAGAAAACATTTCAAGCAGCGGATTGTTCATGGTTTATATTTATTCAAATATAAAAATTTTTGTGACTAATTGTGAAATATTGCTCTTGCTTTTCATATATTGAATTAGGAGTTAAAATATGGCAAAGTTATCAGAATTTAATTTCAATAACAAAGAAAATAATGATAAATCAAATTTTGAGCAGGATATTTATCAAAAATATAATGACTACAAAAATCTTTCTGAAAGCCAATTAAATGAAGAATTATTAAAAGAAGTGGCAAAACAAAAGCAAAATGGAAGTTTTGACTATAATCGTCTTGCACTCATGCTTGAGAGTATTAGAAGCTCTCTTGGCGAAGATAATTATCAAAAAATGAAAAGGATACTAGAGAGTTTGAAATGATTTTATCTAAGATTGACCAGCCGCTCTTGACAATCGCTTTGACTATGGAGGCTAACAACAAACTTGAATGTATTGTCAAGGCAGGTGATTACATAAGGCTTAAAAAGATTTTAAAAAATCGCAATATAGATATTATTGAGGAATATAAATTTATCAATGCCTTTTTGGTTAAAATGGATAAGAAAGAGATATTAAACCTCTCACAAATTAGCCAGGTAAAACATATCAGCGCAGTCACAAAAGCTTGCGCGCTTATGCATATAGCAAGAAAAATTATGGGCATAGACAATATTAACCTTTCAGGTAAAGATGTAACTATTGCATTTATTGATACCGGCATAATACAGCATGGCGACTTTGTGCTTGGGGAAAATCGAATTATCACTTTTAAAGACTTTGTTGGCGAAAATACTCTTCCATATGACGACAACGGTCACGGGACATTTGTTGCTGGCGTGGCAAGTGGCAGCGGCGCGCTTAGCGGCGGCTATTATTGTGGCATTGCGCCCAAAAGCAATATCATTTCACTAAAAGCTTTAGACCGTTTGGGTGAAGCATCAGCCGATAAGATTTTAAAGGCTATGCAGTGGGTGTATGACAATAAAAAGAAATACAATATCAAGGTTGTCTGTATGAGTTTTGGCTCTGACCCTCTTGGCTTTAACGACCCAATCATGAGCGGCGCAGAAGCTCTTTGGAGAGAAGGGGTTGTCGTTGTCGCGGCAGCTGGCAATAGTGGGCCCCAATTCCAAACAATTAAAAGTCCGGGAGTTTCCAGCCAAATTATTACCGTTGGTGGCTTTAATGACAATAGAGTTGACAATGAGCATTTTGAAGAAAATTTTTTTGAAATTGCCGATTTTTCATCGCGTGGTCCTGCCTTTTCAAGAAGCAAGCCCGATTTGATAGCGCCAGCAGTAGATATAGTTTCATGCGGCATAGATAAAAACTATGTTACTTTGAGTGGTACTAGTGTCGCAACACCTATGGTGGCAGGATTATGTGCATTAATTTTGGAAGAAAATCCTCAAATTTTGCCAAATGAAGTTAAAAGAAGACTTCTTGCCAAATGTAAGCCAATCACATTTAATAGAAATATTGAAGGCTATGGCTATCCCTCATTGTAAGACAAAAGCTTAACTTTTTGAGTGCTAAATTTATTTATTTTTATAATAAATAAATATTTTTTTGTTATTAGTCTCCCAAAATCATTTGACAGATGGGCGGGGGATTTTGGTATACTAAAGTTGATAAAAGAAAAATTTGTTAAAAAGTATATATAATAAGACTAGAAGATAAGGCTAAAATTTGTTGTCAAGGATTAAATTGGCGAGGTGAATTTTATGAAAAAAACAAATTTATTGTCAATACAAAAGTTTTTTTACATAATATATGTCTTTGTTATGCTATTTGGCTTGACAGTAGTTTGTGACACCAATTTTTCTTCAGAAAAATCAGAAGCGGCAAGTGGAACTTGGCTTGATTATGGGAATTTTAGTACTATTTGGCTTTTGAGCGGAGAAGGCTCTGAAAGTGATCCCTATCTTATCTCTTCTGCAGAAGACCTTGCAGGGCTTGCTTATCTGGTAAATATTTCAGGGAATAAATATTCTGGCAAATATTTTGAACAGACTTGTAATATAAGTTTAAGTGCTCATTACTGGATTCCGATAGGCGGAGGGCAATATGGCATGGACAAGTGGTTTGCTGGTAATTATAATGGATGTGGTTATAATATTTCTGGCTTATACATAAGTCAGTCAAGCCATGTCTGCGTTGGACTTTTTGGAATAGTAAAAGGTGGCATTATAAGAGGGATAAATGTTACTAGCGGTACAATCAATGGAGATGGAGACACCGCGGCAATCGTTGGCTATACCGAGGGAGGTATGACAATTGTTCGATATTGTTCAAATGCCGCTTCAGTGTATGGTACATGGCGAGTTGGTGGAATTGTTGGTGGATATCAGAATAAATGGAATGGAGGACTTAGAATTTACGATTGTTATAATAAGGGATATGTACGAGGAAATGTTATAGTTGGCGGCATTCTTGGCGGCCAAAATAATAATGGACAATATGGAATAATTATGGGTTGTTATAGCACTGGTACAATATATGGCGATGGAGCTGGAAATGATAATAAATCGCTTGTTGGCGGAATTGTTGGAAGACTTGCAGGAGCAGATGGGAAATCAAGCCAATCAGGTCATGCAATGAATACTTGGAGCACAAGTCCGGTCTCTAAGAATACCTATGTTGGTGGTATAGCAGGAGAATTCCACTACTGCGATACAAATATCTTAAGATACGGGAAAAATTATTTTAACAATATATCAGATCGCTGGGGAGACGGACACAATCCTGATAAAAATTGGACTACCTATTTAGGCGATCTCTCTACTAAGGCAAAAGATATTAATTGGTATAAAACTACTTCTAATTGGTATCCATATGTTGAAACTTGGAATATGACATCTGTTTGGCAGATTGTTGGGAATAATTATCCAACTTTTAGGACAGAAACCCTTACCTTAAATGCTAACGGCGGAAGCGTTAGTGCAGATTATTTTAATGGCAGTGGTTCGACGGTGACTAGATATAGAACTTATGCCTCATATTATGGTAAACTTCCTACACCTACACGAACAGGTTATACTTTTGATGGCTGGTATACAGCAAAGACAGGGGGTTCAAAGATCACTTCTACGAATGTCTACGGCTCTGGAAACAGAACACTCTATGCACATTGGACTCCAAACACATATACTGTATCATATACGCTTAACAGCGGCAGTGACGGAACATATCATCCAACATCATGGACATATGATGTGGCACAGCAAATTTCAAATCCAACAAGAACAGGTTATACTTTTGATGGTTGGACAGCAAGCGGCCTATCAACATCAACTGCTGTTTATGGAACTAGTTCAAATCTAACTACAAAATGGAGCAATGCTAATACTAAGGTTAAAGCTTCAAGTGCAACGGGAGCGCTATATTTTAAAAATCTTAGGACGACCTCAGGTACAGTGACCTTAAAAGCTAATTGGGAGATAGAAATCTATAAATTTCAGTATAATTATGATGGAACAGCAGAACAAGTAGAGGGGATACAATACAACACTCAATATACATTTCCAGCAGTGACCAAGAGTGGTTATACCTTAACAGGCTGGAAATGCCAAGCGAATGGCGTAACATATAAACCAAACACAACATATACAGTGCCTGATTTAGGCGACAATGGAGATACAATACAATTTAACGCAGTGTGGCAAGTAAACACCTACACAGTGAGTTTTGACAATACCAATTATATAGCATATCCTCCTTCTGTCAATTTTCATTTTAATGGAATTAGTGGAACACAAAGTACAAGGATAGAGAATAATGAGAGTATCACAAGTGTAACTATAACTAGTTCGCCTAATAATGATGAAGCTCAAGGCTTTTATATAGTCATGGGTAAATTAACGGTTGGAGAAAAATATACCTGGAGTGTGGACATAAAATCCACTCATTCACATTTGTTAAGAATAGGGCAAGAACAAGGAGGAGCTCTTACAAATTATTTTTCAGTTACAACATCATGGCAAACATTAACATGGACATATACAGCTACCGATCAACCGTGGACAGCTTTTGAATTTTATCGAGGTAGTGGCAACTGGGTGGTAGGTGAGGTATTTGAATTTAAGAATTTAGTATTAAAAAAGACAAGCGATACTGTAACTGACCAAGTAGTGCCAACAATGAGCTATACTTTTGACCAATATTATACCAATTTGCCAACCCCAACAAGGTATGGATATAATTTTACTGGATGGTACACATCAGCAAGCGGCGGAAGTCAAGTTACAAGCAGTACTCAAGTTAAAACAGCAAATAACCATACATTATATTCAAGATGGACAGCTAAGACAGATTGCGTACTCTCATTCAATGCAAATGGAGGGACAGTAAGTCCAGCAAGTAGGAATCAGACATTTAATGCAGCGCTAGGAACTTTGCCAGTGCCTACAAGAACAGGATACATATTCACAGGTTGGTACACATCAGCAAGTGGAGGAAGTGAGGTAACATCCTCAACAATAATGAAATCGGAG
>CASDQU010000021.1 GCA_949282835.1 uncultured Bacillota bacterium
TGACAATTCTCTTGTGCTTCTTATGCAATATAAAGATAAACAAGTTATGTTTACTGGAGATATTGGAAAAGAAGCTGAAAACGAGCTGTTAGAACATTGTCAAAATCATAGCATTGATCTAGCAAAGACAACAGTTCTCAAAGTAGCACATCATGGATCAAAATATTCATCAAGTGAAAGTTTCCTGTCACAGTTAAACAAACGATTATTGTCAATCATTAGCTGTGGGCAGATCAATAGATACAATCATCCTGATATGGAAGCTGTCGAAAGATTGCAACATCATGGAAAGGTCTTCCGTACTGACCAGGAAGGAAACATTTATTTGAATTTAAAGAAAGATAAGGAAATTGAAGTGTCCACAGAAAGACAGCTTTACAAAATTCCTAAATCTTTGAAAACTAGAGTGAGAAGTCGTTTTAATCATCAACAAGACAATGTTTTAGCTGAAAATATAGATAATTTAAAAGAAAATGATATGGAAATGGCAAACTAAAATTGACTTTTGACGATTAAATAGATAAAATATATCATTAAATGAGGTGAAAAAATGAAAGAAAAAATCACGCAAACACAAAGAATGATACCTGAAGCACAATTAAAAAATAATACCACTGTCGAAGATATCTATCGAAATTACAAAATACTTATTAGAGAAAAAGGCAAGACTTATGCTACTAATGTTTTGAAAAAAATCTTAAAACATTTATTTGATAGCCAAGAAATGGATCTTATACACAACCTGCTACTTGCAAATAGAAAGAATAAAATAATGGATGAAAATTCGCGCGAAATGCTACATTTGGCCATTATTCTTAGCAAGAATATTCGATATAACATAGAACATGCCCCTTATTCTCCTACAGAGAAGATATTTCTAGCACATGAAAGAGTGGTATTACATTCAAAAGACCCAAAAGCAAGTATCAAATTTTTAATGACTTGTAAAAGCGATAAAGTCTCAGAACATCTATCTTTCATAAAGCCGCATAATCTTGAAGAGGCTTTGCAAACCTTAGAGGAAGAATATCGCCATTCTAAAAAAGAGAGTGGGGACAGAGAAATTTATCAGACAATTAAAAACGATATACTTCAAAAGAAAAAAAGTGAAAATTTAGAAGAAAATAAAAATTCAATGGAATAAAATCATTGAATTTTTGTTTTTAAAAATTTTTTTGTGTTTTTTATTTTAATTTAAATATAATAATTATAATTTAAAATATGATATTTTTATATTATTGGATGAATCAACTCTTATGAAATAAGGAAATCAAATATATAAAATTGAAAGCACCAAATAATATAAAGCATTTTCAGCAAGCATACTTCCACTTTTAATATTGAAATCGACCTCTTCAAGAAGTGAATATATTTTTTTTAGTTGCAATTTAGAGAAATTTTTAATTTGTGCACGCTGTTTAGTGACTGCATATTCTTTAACTGCAAGCAAAGAGGCAAGGGCTTTATCATCAAGACTCGAAATTGCAATAAAGAATAATCTTCGAAAATGATTGGTAATAAGACCAAGAATACCTTGTTCTTTGCTCATTTGGCTGAGTAATTTCATGACCTTATCGCCTTTTTTTTGACCTAAAGCTTCGGTAAGCTCAAAAACGGCATATTCACTGTCTTTGGTTACTAGCTCATCCACCTGTTTTTTTGTTATAAGAGAACTAGTAAGGTCATAATAAGATAGTTTATCAATCTCATTGACCGCGCGTGTCAAATAGCCATTACAATAGTCAAGTAGCGCCTCAAGTGCCTCACTGCTTATCTGCTTACCTCTTTTTGAGAACTCGTTGACCAAAAAGATAGACGCCATTTTTCTATCAAATCTACGACAGTCAACAAATTCAGCTTTACCTTTAATAAAGTCAAATTTATTATAAAAATCAAAGATTACAAAGATACAATATGGAGAGGGATTATTCAAATAATCTAGCAAAAGATTTTTATCTTTTTCGGTAATTTTAGTAATATTTTTAAAAACTATCATCTTTTTATCGCTACCCATTGGAATGCCCTCTGCGCGCTCTAAAACAGAATTTATTGAAAAGTTGTCATCATCATAATAGGCAAGATTAAAATCCTCAAGTTCAATTTGAGATTTGTTTTTAATCATGATAAAAGCCCTATCATAAAGATAGACATCTTCCCCTTGTAACAAGTAAAAATTGGCTAAGTTTTGTGAAAGCCTAGGTTTTAAAGTTTTCAATCAAGCCCCCTTGTAATAAACTTTCCGTTAATAAATTCGATGTTGAAATTGCCATAATCATAAAAATTGAGTGTAGTAATATCATTTTTATTGCTGCTTACCGAAAAATAATTTGAGTTTTGGGCTAGATAATAATCCTCGCCTAAGAAAACTATATCTGGCATGAATGAACCAACAAGTGAAAACAGCTCTTTATCATTATAATCTAAATTGTCGCTGCTTGCAACAAAAATATTGTATCCGTCATATGAAATATTCGCGCCCACCAGTTTAGAATTTGCCTCAAAGAAAACTATTTCAAAATTGCCCGCCAGAATTTGAGTGTTAGTTTGACAAATAATGATGTTATCTTGGCACTCTTCCCCTTGCGTGCAAAGAAACATTTGAGGAGTATATTTTGCTAAATCACTTGCATTGTAGGTTGTTATGCTGCCAAGCGAAAGATAGATATCAATGCCCAATATATTCTCATTATTAAAATATCTTTCAACTAAATAATTGTCACCAATCAGCATGGTCTGCCCATCAGAATTTTTTAGAATGATAGCCTCTTCATTGTTGTAATTTAAATAGGTAACTCCACCTTTCATTCCCTTGTTTAAAGAGGTGAAACCGAAGCAGCAAGTTATACAAAAAATTGACATTGTGGAAAGAAGAAATTTGTTGATAGGCTTGCACATGATAAATTGACTAATAAGATAGATAAAAAGGAAGAAGAAAACAATGACCGAAAAGGCAAAAGGAGTGAGTTTAATTTGAAGTGAGGTCGTTGCAAAGATAAGCGCAATATATTTTGTCAAGGTAAATCCCCAGCCCACAGGCACAAGCAAGAAGGACATGAAAGGCAGAATAAGACAAATAATGGAAGAGAAAAAGAGCCATGGAAAGACAATAGAAAATATTGGGACAATAAATAAGTTGATGATAAATGATAGCAAGTTGAGATTGGAAGAAAATAAGGCTAAAAAGGGCAAGATTGCAAGTTGAGCTGAAAGAGATATTGCTATATACTGTGCAATTATGTTAGGCATGAACTTTTTGAAAAGATTGCAAAACATTGGATAGAGAAGTACTATTCCACATACGCAAGCTATCGACATTAAAAAGCCAACGTCAAAAGCACTTAATGGACTTATTAGCAGTATCAAAAAGCCAGCAATTCCCATAGAATTTAAAGAATCATATCTCCTGTTCGACAACATCGCCACCATCATGATAATTCCCATCACCGCCGCTCTTACAACTGACGGCGTAAAGCCGCAAAGGGCTGAATATAAAACTATTATCATGCTTGTCAGCGCAAAATTGACATATTTGTTGACCTTTAATAACTTTAAAAAGCCAAACATAATGGCAATTAAAAATGTGATGTTAAGCCCACTTACCGTCAAAATATGTATGATACCACTGTTTCGATAGCTGTCCTTAATCTCAAATGATATGCCGCTTTGGTCTCCAAATAATACAGCATAGGCAACAGCCGCATTCTCTTCATTCATGTTTTGATAAAGCTTTTCCTTTATCGCTAGCCTTATCTTTTCGTCAAGATTGGTGTAGCCACTACTAATTACTACCTCACTTAAATTCGCTTTTGCTGTGTACCCTGTCCCAGAACGATAGGCACTTGAATTGAAAGAGCCAAGCGAAAAAGGCTTCACCGCCTCAACTTCACTCTCAAAAGATACTATCTCTCCCACCTGTAGCGACTGCCCCTCTTTTGTGAATGTAACCTTGATGTTTCGACAATTTTCGCCATTTATTGACGCGTCTTTTAATAACACCTCGTAAATATAATCACTCTCTTCAAAACTGTCACTCACCCTGCCAACAACTAAAACCTCACCGCTGTAATCTTTATTGTAATATGTCGCCTCGCCTATATAATAAAAGCCATTGCCTATAAAGAAAAAGGCAAAGAGCAAGGCTAGTATCTTATACCTCTTTCGAAATATAAGAAATCCGCCAAATGCTAACAATAATAAGGCTGTGACTACTATAACCTCAATGCTGCCTTGATAAAGATTTCTAGCCACCACTATGCCAAATAAAAAAGCTAGAAAAGGATAAAATATATATCTAAAGTTTACAAATCGTTTGGTATTCATTTTTTTATTAATTTTATCAAAAAAATCTATTAGGACAAAATAATTATTACAAATTACGGCAAGGAAGGCATAATTTTTAACTATGTTAAAAATTATCTCGCCTTCGGCGTCCCTCGCTGCCGCTCGCCGCCTTCCTTGCCTTGTCAAACTTTACCTAATTTCTTTTCCTAACTTACTTTTTCTAATCTATCTTCTCAGACCTGCCCTTTTCTCTTCTTTAATTTGTTGTCCCCCTTTAATTGCCCACCTTTCAGCGCAAAAACAGTGTTTTACAGTGAAAAAAGCTCGACATATGCCGAGCTTTATTAAATAATTTCATTAAATTTTTGTTTAGAAAGTTTATTATCTCTCTTTGTCTAGTGTAATAACATATCCACCTATTTCACCAAACACTTCCTTGTTAGCAAAATCGTCTGTATATTTTTCTACTATTTTTTTGATCTGTTTTTTATTAGCAGCAGAGAAACCTTGAGTATGCGCAACCCTGCCCATTGAGTCGAAAAGTTTAACTGTTGAGCCATATTTAATTTTTGCTGCGCCAGTTTTATCTGTTGTTGTTATTTTATAATATTTAACCTCAATATTCTCACTTGCAGTGCTTGCAGCCTCGTCTTC
>CASDQU010000022.1 GCA_949282835.1 uncultured Bacillota bacterium
ATATGGAAACAAAAAGAATTATAATAAAAGACCCTACGGGGATGGGTGACAACGTGGATGGTATAATATTCGATTTAAACAGCAGACTTAAAGAAAAAGAATTTGACGAAAAAGAGCTTGCGGATATATGCGAAGCATTGCGTCCTTACATATTGACGAGCGGCTCGTCAGTTTATGAAAATTTAAGCCTCCTTTACTCTACTGCTAAAGACCAGTCTATTATTTCACGATGCATACCAAAAGAACATAGAAGAGAAATGGATGAATATGCTAAATCTCGTGATATTGGAAACTCTATCCCAAAAACAAAAAACTATAACGCTTTGAAAGATATAATATTTAACAATCTTAAATTATTGCTTCTTAAGTTCCCTAAAGACGACTTAAATAAGACTGGCAAAAACTTAAATGAACAACAGGAAGATTTGCGCCGTTTATATGATTTTATTGGTGTAGTATTATACAAAGAACCTTATGAGGTTAAGACTGAGCGCGAAGTCTTAAGAGAGCAATTAAAAAAAGAATGTATTGGCTATATAGAGCAATGTGACTATAAAACATTGGAAGCATTAAATTATGTGTTAGACGCTTACTGTGACAGCTATAAAAACAAATTTTTTGACGTTAGTGAAATTGATTTGGTAAGCAAACATCCTCAAGCTGCTCAATTTTTACCAAATAAAGACAAAATTAGTGATTTCTTCACTGATAAATTTATAGCAGGTAAGTTGTCTAGAGATGAATTGCTCGCTTTAAATACACAATTAAGGCAAGAAAATCCAATTTGTTCATATCTTGAAATTTTGCCAAAAGCACACATGACAGAACAGATTAACTCTGTCACATCTGACTTGCAAGAAATAAACGATTTAGTAGACGAATTAATAAACGAGGCTGAAAAAGACTGATCATTTTAAAATTATAAAGAGACAAATTATACAAAAAAATTAAAAATGCTCAAACCTGGATTGCTAAATCTTTGTCTTTGAGCATTTTTTTTATGTGTTTGGTTCATGTTGAATATTTTTTTTGTTTTTGTTATTTGCCAAAATGATAATTTATGTTGTATTATATGATATTTCCCCTTTAAAACTTGACAAAAATTATCAAAAAGTCAATAATTTAATTATGAGTTTATTATTATCAATATTTATGTCCTTATTATCAATTTCTTCCTTTGTGCCAATGCAAGAGAGTAAAATAATTGCCTCCTGCTGTTATTTATATTCGCATCCTTCCTTTGAAAGCGAAAAAATTTATGATGATAATGGTCAAGCGGTAGTCCTTAATCTTGGTGACAAAATTGAAATTATACAAGATGATGGCGGCGATTTTGTGTTAGCCAAAGAAGCAGAACATGAAGGATATATATATAGATATTATATAAGCGCAACTGGTAAACAATTAGTATACCCCTCTTTCAATGCCACTCTTCGCAAAGATAGTGCGCTCTATGACAATAATCTCTTGCAAACAGATATAACGCTAAAAAGCGGCGAAAGGTTATTTTTATATGATGGTTATGATGACAAGCGCGAATATACTCCAGTGCAAGTTTTGCTTGAAGACGGAAGTTTGTATAATGGGCTAATTTTAACAAGCAATATCAAGCCAGACGGAATAAGCAGTTTGCTTATTGTCGGCATAACAATTATAGCCGCCTCAGTCACAATAATACTCTCCTTGATTTTTATCAAAAAGAGTAAAGATAAAAAGAAAAAACAAAAAAATTGATTTTGCAAAATATTCAAGCACTCGTTATGAGTGTTTTTTTTATGGCAGTAACCCTTGAAAAAGTGGCAAATCCTTTGTTAAAATATACGAAAAAGCAGTAATAAAGGAGCTTAATAATGAGAATTTTTACAAACGATTTAGAAAGAATTAAAAAAGAAATATGGTATATCAAAAATGAAATTTTGCCCAAATTAAAAGAATTAATTGAGAATATTGGCAGCGGACTAAGCAAAGATTTAATTGATAAAGTTCAAACCTTGGAAAATAAAATTGAAGATGTGCAAGAGACTTTGAATTCTCACAATGGTAATATATCTTCAATTAACTCCTCTATCACCTCTTTAAATTCCTCTGTTTCTACTATAAATGAAAGCATATCTCAACTTGAAGATAAAGATGAAGAGATAGACAAATCTATTTCCACTTTAGAAGGCGCAATAAATCTCACCAACGGCAATATCTCGACAATAAACACAACTATAAACAATATCAATACTTCCATTTCAAATATAAATGATGATATTACCTCACTTGAAGAGGCAGACCAAGACCTGCAAGGCTCTATCGATACTATAAACGGCGTGCTTGAGCTTCAAAATGGTAATTTTGCGACTATAAATTCTGCTATTGGCTCTATTAACGACAACATTGAAGAGCTTTCACAGAACATCTCTACTCTTGAGAGTGCTGATGCAACCTTGCAAGAGAATATCGATTTAGTTGATGGCAAGGTAGATTTGACAACTGCTAATATCTCTACCATCAATTCTAGTATTGACACAATTAATAATAACATCTCATCTATCAATCAAAACATCTCCTCACTTGAAGAGGCAGACCAAGACCTGCAAGGCTCTATTGATACCATAAACGGCGTGCTTGAGCTTCAAAATGGTAATATTGCGACTATAAATTCTGCCATCGGCTCTATCAATGACAACATTGAAGAGCTTTCACAGAACATCTCTACTCTTGAGAGCGCTGACGCAACCTTGCAAGAGAATATCGATTTAGTTGATGGCAAAGTAGATTTGACAACCGCCAATATCTCTACCATCAATTCTAATATTGATACAATTAATAATAATATCTCATCTATCAATCAAAACATCTCCTCACTTGAAGAGGCTGACCAAGACTTGCAAGACTCTTTGGATACTATGAATAGCGCTCTTAACCTTCAAACTGGAAATATTTCCACAATAAACAGTACCATTCAAAATATAAACTCTTCTGTCTCCTCTTTGACAAATAGGGTTACCACTTTAGAAAATAGTGCTGGTGACAATGAAGATTTAACCGCCCTGCAAGGTCAAATCACCCTGCTAACAAGCTCAATATCCTCCATCAATTCAACAATGCAAAATGTTGTAACTCGTCTCAATGCTTCTTCGCAAGGAACTGATTATGACCTTTTATATAGCATGTTTAGTGTCGATGAAAATAT
>CASDQU010000023.1 GCA_949282835.1 uncultured Bacillota bacterium
ATTTTATATCCAAAGGCATTGCTTCTGCATTTCAAGGTATAACTGTTTGCTCCAATTTTAAAATCCAAATTCTCGCCTTTTAATAAATCTGGATAATGGCTAAACGAAATAAGCTTATCATTGTCTAAAACTTTTAAATTGCTTCCTTCGTTTTTCACAATGATTGTCTTATCTTCAATTTGAAATTTGTATGTTTTCTTCATTAGAAAATATGAAACTATAACAAATATTACTAATAAACATACTACTGCTATAAGTGCGTATAACATAACTTATCCTCTCTTATTGTGGAAATTGAACAACTGGAGCTGTCACCATTGGCCCTATTTGTGAATGCAAGGTAAGTTCTGACATTATACAAGCAATATGACCTGCAAGCACTCTGCCAACAGGGCTCGTTTTGAAATATTCTACTGGGTCATCAAGATTATCATACTCGCTAGTATTTACTATAACTTCAACGCCCATAGCAACTTCAATAGAAAAAATACAACTAGGTTCTGGTTTAACATTTCTTTTCAAAATAACTTTTACAGCATCTGACCTAAGACGCTCTACCTTCATTTCATCCCAAACTCGCATGTTGACTGTCGCACTTGGTTGAGGCTCACTCAATCTTTGATAATTAACCTGCTCAATAATAGGTTTAAAATTCATGTTTCTAATTACATTTGCCATATAAAAAATCTCCTTTCATATATTTTAGTATAGCATATTTGAAAAGAGATATCAATATATTTTAACTTTCTTCATTATTTATTTTTAAATCGCCATAAATTTCTTCTCGCATAATTTCAAGCCTGATTTTCTCTACTATAATAGAAATAAGTTCGCTATTTGTGTATTTAAACTTATTTGTAAATACAATAGTATCATAAAAATCATTCAGCCCCAATAGTCCACCACATTCATATGCTTTATTAATAGCCGTTCTTATAGCTCGCTCAACAATGCCTGCTGTAACATGAAAATATTCCCCTACCTGTGGATAGAGCTTTTTTGTAACATATTGAATGAGGGTTTTGTCATTATAACATAAGATTACAGCCTGTCTCATATAATCAAATCCAAGCGAACCTGGACTTATTTTTAAACACATTAGTATTGTTGTGCATAAATCGCGTACTCTAGTATCCTTAACTGTCATATTTCTTCTCCTATGGAGATAATATAACACAAATCTCTATTTTTGTAAAATATTTTACAAAAATATTTATAAAATTTTTAACATTTTACATCTAAGACTATTTTGTAATCAATATCAGGATATTCAATTATAACCTGGCAGTCTGTTTCTGGAGCTATCATAAAAGCTAGTTCATATGTAATTTTGCCGCTTGTAATAGAATAATTAAAGGGTTGATATATTCTATCACCAAGATAGTCATAAAGATATATTTGAAATTGACAGTAGTCGTCAGTCAAATAAAGCGACCCCTCTTCCAAATAAGCGCCATACAATTCTTCAATGGAATAGTAATAGTCATAACCATAGACATTTACATTAAAAGTAATCGTTGTTTTCTTTAGCCCTAGTGACGCCTCTATAGTAACACTGGTTTTGCCGCGATTTAATGCCTTTAATATTCCATTTTCTATTTGAATTATACCATTATCATCATAATAAAAATTAATTTCTGCCTCATCTGTGGAGACTTGATAGAAATCATCAACGCTCTGACCAATAAAAAGATTTATATCGTTAGCACTTAAAGAAAGCTTTATATCTGCACGCGTGTCATCTTGCCTGAATACAAAAAATATAAGCAAGATAATTAAGCTTGCTATTACAATAAAAGAACTAGCTAGTATAGTCGCCAAAGTCTTTTTATTCATATATAAATTTTATCAAAATTAGCCATTTTTCTCAACTATTTTGTCAATTATTTAGATAAATTCAATAAAATTGTCGAAATTAACTGCTTCTAAGCTTAAATTCTATGTAAAATTTGTTGCTGCAACTTAAAATTAAATAATAAAAATCTAAACAAATAATAAGCAGCCAAAGCAATCGCCAAGCGTCAGGCTTGAGAGCGGTAATTAAAACTAAAACTTATTATATATAACCATTCGGATAATCGCCAAGCGTCAGGCTTGAAAAATTAAAAAAAATTATTAAATTCTGTTGACAATGAGATAATTATTTGCTAAAATAACTCAGTACAAAAAATAAATCTTCCCCAGTAGCTCAGTGGTGGAGCTAGCGAGGGTGAACGCCAAGGACGAATGTCCTGCGTATGGAGCGTAAGCGGAATTAAACCGTATCGGTTGACAGCCGAGCGCTCAAAAAAACAATTTAATATTCCCCAGTAGCTCAGTGGTGGAGCGCTCGGCTGTTAACCGATAGGCCGTAGGTTCGAATCCTACCTGGGGAGCCAAGTTGCAGGCTTTAAGCCTGTTTTTTTTATTATAAAATTTTTATTGAAACTTACTTGCAAGAATGAGGCTATGACATATGCGACGGCAATTTATAGTGTAATTATGTTTAATCTCATTTTGTAAACAAAGTGAGCAAAACAACATCGCATAGTTTGATATAAAAAAGTCGGTATTACCCGACTTAAAAGTTACACATTTTTAGTTGTTTTGCCCTATTCCTTTTCATCATCTTCTTCTAAATTTTCTTCTTTGCCCATTTTAATTAGCATTTGTTTAATGGTTAGTATTTGTTTAATAGGTGGCACCGATTCGCTGTCCACCAAAAACTTTTCCCCATTTGGCAACTTAAATATTTCTTTCTTTTTCATAATCCTTCCTTTTATAATTATATTGAAATGATATTTTAATTATATATTTAACCATATAAAAAATCAATATCTTAATTAAAATAAGGCGGAAAAATAACAAATTTATTTAGTTTTTGACCAATTTTAATCAATATTTAAAATCTTTTTTAAATATTTGCCGGTATAGGAATTTTTGTTTTTTGCCACCTCTTCTGGAGTACCACTAGCAATAACCTGTCCGCCACCTTCCCCTCCTTCAGGACCAAGGTCTATAATATAATCAGCCGATTTAATAACATCAAGATTATGTTCAATGACAACCACACTATTGCCCGCCTCAACAAGTCGATTTAAAATACCAATTAATTTTTTGACATCATACATATGAAGCCCTGTAGTAGGCTCGTCTAAAAGATAGATAGTTTTGCCGGTGGATTTTTTTGATAGTTCGGTTGCCAGCTTAACGCGTTGCGCTTCTCCCCCTGATAGAGTGGTGGCACTTTGACCAAGTTTTATATAGTCAAGTCCAACATCATGTAGAGCTTTGACTTTATTATAGATTGAAGGTATATTTTCAAAAAATTTAAGTGCCTCTTCAACGGTCATCTCTAAAATATCAGCTATATTCTTTCCTTTATAATGCACCTCTAAAGTTTCTCTGTTATAACGCTTCCCGCGACAAACCTCACATGGCACTGAAATATCAGGTAGAAAATACATTTCTATCTCTTTTATGCCAGCTCCTTCACAAGCCTCACATCTACCACCTTGCACATTAAAACTAAAGCGACCAGCATTATATCCCTTTGCTTTAGCTTCGGCAGTTGCGGCAAAAAGTTGTCTGATATACGAAAACATTCCAACATAAGTTGCAGGATTTGACCTAGGAGTCCTACCTATAGGCGATTGGTCAATATTGATAACTTTATCAAGAAATTCAATATTTTCTATCTTCTTAAAATGCCCTTCATCTAAATGAGAGTTGTTCAGCTTATTTGACAAATATGGATATACAATTTCATTAAGCAAAGAAGATTTTCCGCTGCCAGAAACACCAGTTATACAAGTGAAGACACCTAAAGGTATATCAACATTTATATTCTTTAAATTGTTCTCCTTAGCACCAATTACCTTTAAGAAATTTTTAGGCTTTTTCCGATCAACTGGAACTTCTATCTTTTCTTCTCCTCGCAAAAATTTGGCTGTAATTGAATTGCTATTTTTAATCAAATCTTGATATTTCCCATTGCCTACAATTTGTCCGCCATGGACTCCCGCAAATGGTCCAACATCAACTATCCAATCAGCCGCTTTGATAGTGTCCTCATCGTGCTCAACAACAATAAGGGTATTGCCAAGGTCGCGGAGATTTTTTAAAGTGGTAATCAATCTATCGTTATCTCTTTGGTGTAGTCCTATTGAGGGCTCATCTAGAATATATAGTACACCTGCAAGACCGCTACCAATTTGAGTGGCCAGCCTAATTCTCTGTGACTCACCACCCGACAATGTCTCTGCCGTTCTTGAAAGAGTCAAATATTCAAGCCCAACATCACATAAAAAGTTGATTCTGGCCTTAATCTCTTTTAAAATACTCTTTGCTATTTCACTTTTTTCTTTAGTTAAAGATAAATCTTCAAAATATCCTCTAAGTTCGCCTACCGACATATCACATATATCGGCAATACTTTTGCCTTTTATTTTTACCGACAAGGCACTTTCATTTAATCTTTTTCCATGGCAAAGAGGACAGGTAACTTCTTTGACAAATTTACCTATTTCAAATCTGACAAATTCACTCTTAGCCTCAGCCAATCTCCTCTTTAGATTATTGACAATGCCTTCAAATGATAAAGCTCGTTTGCCATTGAAATGCTCAAAAGTTTTATTTCTAGCTTCGCTATCATATAGCTCAAGCTTTTCGCCATCATTGCCATATAGTAATATGTCTAATTGTTTTTTAGGCAGATTTTCCACAGGACAATCAAGGTCAATATTATATTTCTTGGAAAGAGCCAAAAAATACCTCTCAGCAAGCCCGCCACCATCAATTCTCCAGCCAGTAGCATTAAAAGCACCTTGATTAATTGAAAGATGGCTATCTTTCAAGATTAAATTTTCACTTACATCTGAATATACACCAAGTCCTGAGCACTTAGGACATGCCCCAAATGGCGCATTAAAAGAAAAGAGCCTTGGAGTAATCTCTTCAAGCGTCCAGCCACAATAAGGACAAGCATAATTTGTACTGTAAAGATGTTCTTCGCCATCTTTGTCTACAATAACTAGCCCTTCTGCAAGTTTTATCGCCGTTTCAATGCTGTCGGTTAGTCTAGACTTTATATTTTCTTTAAGTATAATTCTATCAATAACAACGCGTATGTCATGTTTGATATTTTTATCAAGCGTTATCTCTTCATCAAGAGAATATATACTGCCATCAACCTGTACTCTCACATATCCCGATTTTTTTAGCCCTTCAAACTGTTTAACAAATGCCCCCTTTTGTCCTCTGGCAATAGGCGCTAAAATTGTCAGTTTGCTGCCTTTCTCAAACTCTTCAATATTGTCTACAATTTGGTCAACTGTCTGTTGTTTAATTGGTTTATTACAATGAGGGCAATAAGGCACTCCAACCCTTGCAAAAAGTAATCTCAAATAGTCATAAATCTCTGTAACTGTGCCAACTGTAGAGCGCGGATTGTGATTTGTTGTCTTTTGGTCAATGGAAATTGCCGGACTTAGTCCTTCTATTGCTTCCACATCAGGTTTTTGAGCTTGTCCCAAAAATTGACGCGCATAAGAAGAGAGGCTCTCTATATATCTTCTCTGCCCCTCTGCAAAAATTGTGCCAAAAGCAAGGCTAGATTTACCAGAGCCGCTCACTCCAGTAAAGACCACCAATTTATTCTTTGGAAATTCTAAGTCTATATTTTTGAGGTTATTTTCTCTCGCCCCTCTTATCTTAATTGTATCTTTCATAATTATTATTATACCACTTTTAAATTAGAATAAAAAATATTTTTACCGTCTCTTTCCCTTTTCAAGTCTTTTGCGCAGTGATTGAATTTGATTTCTTAGCTCTATTGCCCTTTCAAAATCTAATGCGCCTGAAGCGATTTTCATCATAGCCGTTAGCTTTTCTATTTCAGCTGGGATATCTTCAAGTTTTATCTTTTTATCATCTACTTTTTTGGTGATTTCAAGAGTGTTTTTGACCTCTTTTATTATAGTTTTTGGAATAATGTTATGCTCTTTATTATATTCTTCTTGAAGAGTTCTTCGCCTTTTTGTTGTGTCAATCGCTCTTTGCATAGAGTCTGTAATAATATCGGCATACATAATAACCCTGCCATTAGCATTACGCGCAGCACGCCCAACTGTTTGAATTAATGCACCCTCACTTCGCAAAAAGCCCTCTTTATCGGCATCTAATATCGCGACAAGTTCAACTTCTGGCATGTCTAGACCCTCTCTTAATAGATTTATACCCACAAGGACATCAAATTCTCCCCTTCGCAGCCCATTGACAATCTCCACTCGCTCCATCGTGTCTATCTCAGAATGCATATACTTAGTTTTAAAACCATGCTCTTGAAGATATATTGTTAAACTTTCAGCCATCTTCTTAGTCAGTGTTGTGACTAGCGTTCGTGCGTTGTTTTTTATAGTCTTATTTATCTCTATCATCAAATCTTCAATTTGAGTTTTAATTGGCTTTACTTCTATCTTCGGATCTAAAAGACCAGTAGGTCTAATCACCTGTTCTACCACCTGTCCTGCTCTTGATAATTCATATTGAGCAGGCGTGGCAGAAACATAAAGTACCTGCCCCAGTCTTTTATTAAATTCATCAAAGGTAAGAGGCCTATTATCTTTAGCCGCCTCTAGTCTAAAACCATATTCAACCAAAGAGGACTTTCTTGCCTTGTCACCATTATACATGGCGCGTATCTGAGGCAATGTCATGTGACTTTCATCTATAATTGTCAAAAAATCTTTTGGAAAATAATCTATAAGAGTATATGGTGCTTCTCCTGGCGATCTGCCATCAAAATATCGAGAATAGTTTTCTATGCCACTGCAATAGCCAACCTCTCTCATCATCTCTTCATCATAAGCCACCCTCTGTCCTATACGCTCAGCCTCTATCAGCTTGCCCTGCCTTTCAAAATCTTCTATAGCCTTTAACCTGTCTTTTTCAATCTCTTCTAATGCTCTTTCCATTCTATTTCGCCCTACCGCATAATGGGTGGCAGGATAGATGGCAACATATTTAAGCTCGTTGATAAGATTTCCGCTTACTGGCTCAAAGTTATATAT
The DNA here is from genome assembly GCA_949282835.1 of uncultured Bacillota bacterium. Taxonomy (GTDB): domain Bacteria; phylum Bacillota; class Clostridia; order Christensenellales; family UBA1242; genus Caccovivens. Next base: position 7,050 of record CASDQU010000023.1, read on the forward strand.
TTTTTCAATTTCATCGCCAAAAAATTGAACTCTTACTGCAAGTTCTGATTGGCTTGATGGGAATATATCTAAAACATCTCCTTTAACCCTAAAGGTTGAGCGCTTAAAATCGACATCATTTCTTGTGTATTGAATATCTATCAGTCTCGAAATAATCTCATCTCTATCAACTATGTCGCCTTCTCTTAGTGATATATGCAAGTTGTAATATTCATTAGGATTGCCCAATCCATAAATACAGGAAACTGAGGCTACTATGATTACATCATCGCGCTCTAAAATTGATGAAGTTGCACTTGAACGCAATTTGTCTATCTCATCATTAACTGACATATCTTTTTCAATATATGTATCAGTAGAAACAATGTATGCCTCTGGTTGATAGTAGTCATAGTATGAAACAAAATATTCTACTCTATTATTGGGGAAAAATTCGCGAAATTCATTGCAAAGCTGGGCGGCTAAAGTTTTATTATGCGCAATTACCAGGGTGGGTTTTTTCATCTTCTTAATAATGTTTGCCATTGTAAAAGTCTTGCCACTTCCAGTGACACCAAGTAGCACCTGTTCTTTAAGCCCCTCTTTAAATCCTTCTTCTAATTTGTCTATCGCTTGTATTTGATCTCCTGCTGGCTGATACCTGCTTACAAGCTCAAAATCCGCCATTATTTTCCTCCCGATTAAAATAGGTTATAATAAATTAATTTTTAATAATTTCATTATAGCACAACTACAGTCATTTACATAATAATTTAACTTTTAAATATCGCTTTTAAAATCAACCCAAAAACAAAACTGACAAGTGCTAAAAACAAGCTGCGTAAAACTAACATATATAAAGATTTTCTTGCCTTTTTTGCGTCTGAAAGGTAAGTTTGTCCTTTTTTCTTTAATTTTACACAATAATAATAGCCCTCTTTGCTGTCTGAAACAACAAAATCAATATAATTTTGAAGGGAAAGACTTGCCATTATCTCATCTATTTCATTTGTTGATAATACCATTTTTTTGCATACATCTTTGGCTATATCGTGTGGAGAAATTAAGCTTGTTTTCTTCGCTAAACAAACCCTACATAGATACCGCAAAACTAATTTCTCTTTTCGCTCTGGCATATCAGTCATCAAAAAAATTATTTACATTTAATAATATTATTATACTTTTGTTAAATTTACTAAAATGAATATAGAAGTATTGAAATAACAATTTTTGTGTGATATAATTATCTTTGGAGAGAATTATGTTTGGTTTTGATGAAAAATATGTAAAAGAACATGTTGAAGAGATAAAACAATATTATTCTGATGAAAATGAGTTCGCGCAAATTGATAAAAAATGCAAAAAAATTGCTAGAGCGACTAATTGCAAGGACCTTATCAGAGATTTAAATAGAAGAATTGATATCGACTTTATCAAAGAAAGTGAAGAAATTGAAAATGGTTTTAGTCAAAGCATTATGAAATTTTTAAAAAGTCCAAATACCAAAATTTTGCAAGCTTTACCATCTCAAATTCTATTTCAAGATAATTTATCTGGCGAAGAACTTGAGGATTTTCAAAGGGATATTTTTAAGTCAACAAAATTGATAGCTATCAATCCTCAACAGCAAAGAAGCGTCAATTTAAATCATAAAAATCATCTCTATGCTTTAAGAAAACTTTTTGATGAAGCAAGAAGATCTAGAAGCCATGGCAAATTTAAACCTCTAACTCATGCCGAAATTCTTGAAACTAATGGATGTCTTGATGAAAATGATTACTCTGACTTTGGCAGATATAGGTCTCCATATCAAGCCTCTTTTACAAAAGTTGACGGAGCTAATTGGATACCTGTAAGCAATGCTAGAGTTAGTGATAACATGGACGCACTGCTAGAGTGGTACAATAATAATTCACAAGAACTTCACCCATTTGTTAGAGCGGCAATCTTGCATGCTGAGTTTATTCGTATACACCCTTTTGCAGATGGAAATGGAAGAACGGCAAGGCTTCTTATGAATTATGAGCTAATTCGAAATGGATATCCATCAGTAATCATTAAAGCTAGAGACAAAGAAGGATATATCAAAGCTCTAAATCATGCAATCACCACAAAAGATGTCACCGATTTAGTAAAAATTATTGAATTGGCTTGCAATGAAACAGCAAATGAATATATCGAATATATTGAAGACAAAAAAGCTTTTGAAAGAGAAATGAGATAATACAAGCTGCCAAATTGGCGGCTTGTTTGCATAAAGAGCTCTTCTTGTGAAAAAATAAATATATGCTTGAACAAAAATCAAAATTGGTTTTAAAATTTTTAATTCAAGAATGTCCAAACGGCTCATATAAAATTATTGAGTCTAAAGATATCATTGCCTCTATGCCTGCCAAATATAGACTTGACAATGAGGCATTTGACAATATATTGACCTATCTTGAGCGACAAGATTGCATCTCAATAAAATATGACGACAACAATGTCTATTGTCTATGCGTACTGCCATATGGCTATGAAATTCTTGAAAATGAGATAAAAAAGAAAAAAGAGGACAAAAAGTCCTCTCATTTGTGGTTTTTGATATTGATTAATTTGCTAGTTTCTTTTGCGTCTGGGATTCTTGGTACAGTGATTGCACATATTCTAATCCCTCACTAAAAATTCTTGCGTAGCGATTTCTAGACATGCTGAAAATGCCATCGCTGCCAACAATAATAGAATCTGCAAGTTTACAGCCAGCAGCTTTGAATTTACTTTTCATTTTATCAAATGAGATTTTGTCTTGTGCAGAAGGTACACACAAGCCATTAGGATGATTGTGTACTAAAAATGCTGCCGAAACTTTGTAAGTTGATATAAATAATGCAATTTCATTAAGAGGAAGAGATACCATGTTTGTCGAGCCACTGGCAAACCGCCTGCCTTTGATAATATCACCACAATTATTTACCCCAAAAAGATATAACTCCTCTTCTTGTTTGTACCTTAAAATTAACTCAAGGTGATCATAAAATTCACCGATAGTTTTTAAAACGCCTTTATTGAAAGTCTTCTCAAAAGTATAGTAGAAGAAAATTTCAAGCAGGGAGTGCAACTTTTTAGCAGAAGCATCTCCCATGCCTCTAACTTGCTTTAAATCTTCAACAGAAGCTTCAAGAATGGTGGGAATGTCATTGAAACGATCAAGGAGTCTATGAGCCAAAGGATTAACATCACCGCGAGGAAAAATGAAGAACAAAATGTATTCCATAACTTGAATTTTGCTAAGCCCTTCAAGTCCGGCAAGGGAAACAGTCTCAGTCAACCTGAGCCTGTGCCCCTCATGAATACACTTTTCTTTAACTGGTGTTTTTTCTTTCATATTATTATCCTCCGTTAATTATTGTTTGATTTGTTTGGTGACTTCTGTCACTCCACTAATTGTAACCGATCTATTAAACATTTCATTTATAATGCTAACTTCAACTTCTGTTAATTTTCCAACTCGAGCGCCTGTAATATCACTATTACATCCTCCCATCTGTCTCATAGTTAATGACTTATGGATAATAATAGCTTCATTATTGTTAATTCCATTAATATCTATTAAATTTCTAGAAAAATCTCTATACCGGTAACCAAAATAAGATTGACCATTTATTTTCATTCCATAAAAAGGAATTCGTCCTAAAGCACCATCAGCACCATTGATTCCATTATAACCAAAAGAGCTGCCGCTAAATCCAGAACTTGTACCTGCCTGTCCAGCGCTTCCCTTTTTACCATTTGTGGCAGTATTATAATATTTAAATTGGCTAGTATCTGTCCAGCCTGGTTGGACTCCATCAATA
>CASDQU010000024.1 GCA_949282835.1 uncultured Bacillota bacterium
AAAAAGTGCATATACTAGTGCTAGCACTTAAAATAAAAGAGTGCTAAAAAGTCGAAATTAGAGGTTGTTATGGAATTATCAGAGCGCAAGAAGAAAATACTTTGCATGGCAATTGAAGAATATATAAAAGACTGCTGTCCGATAACAAGTGGCAATATAAAAGATGTGACAAGCCTAGACTGTTCTACTGCAACTTTAAGAAGCGAGCTTAACGCGCTGGAAGCCATGGGATTTTTAAAACAGCTTCACACATCTGGTGGACGAATTCCAACGGCGCAGGGGTATAGATATTATGTTGAAGATTTGCTTTCAAAAGCGGAGGCAAGCGACAAAGAGCTTGATGAGGTCAAAGATCTTATTTCTTCAAAGACAAGAAGTTTAAATGAAATTGTCAGTGGAATTGCTAAAATTGTCAGCGAAGTGACAAACTATCCAACGGTGGTCATGGTTGACGGAATTGATAATTTAGTTTTAAATGAATTTAAAATCATTCCTCTTCTTGAAGATAAGATCATGGTGCTGATAGGTACAATTGCTGGATATATCACTCAAACTCTCGATGTCAAAGCCTCGCCGCTAGATTGCGACAACGCTTCAAGATATTTAACCAATCACTTTAAAGGTGAAACGATTGGCTTTATGATTGAAAACATCGACGACTATGAAAATGGAATGCATGGAGAGATTTCAGCATTTTCAAGTGTTGTTGATAGTCTAATTGAAGGGCTCAAAAAACTTAACGAGAGAAAGCAATTCAATGTCCGCCATGAAGGAACTGCAAAACTTCTTGAGCAGAAGGATCAAATTGAAGATGCTAAAAATGTAATCAATGTCTTAAGTGATGAAGAAGAGCTTTCTTTGGTTATGGAGATGAAGGGCGACAAAGACATAGAGGTTACAGTAGCTGACGATGATAATTTAAAAAAAGTGTCCGTTGTCAAAGCGCCAATTGTTGTTGAAGGAAGACAACTTGCCTCAATCGGAGTGATTGGACCGCAGCGAATGGACTATGCGGGAATTGCATCCGCATTAAAGGTTGTTATTGATAGCCTTAGCAACTTAAAAGGAGAATAGATGTCACATAAACATAATAGAAATAACGACGAAGAATTAAATGATGAGTTAGCAGAAAGCGCTACGGCTAGTTCTGACCAAGAAAGCTGTGACTGCGAAAAGAATTGCAATTGCAGTGAAGAGTGCGGCTGCAAAGAGCACTGTGAATGCGATGGCGAGCATCATTGCAACGAAAATTGTCACTGCGGCGAAGAATGTCACTGTAGCGAGGATGGCAATGATAGCGAGCAGAGCCAGTGCGCAGACAAAGAATGCAAGTGCCAAAGTGACAAGGCAAGCGAGTATTTAAATCTTGCGCGTCAAGTTCAAGCAGACTTTGACAATTTTAGAAGACATGCGATAGAAGATATTAAAAAAGCCAGACTTGACGGTCAGGCTTCAGTAATTGAAGTTTTCCTGCCATGTCTTGATACATTTAAGGAAGCCAAAAAGTCAATTGATGACGAAGTTGTTTTAAAAGGTATTGAAATGATAGAACAAAACATTCAAAATGCCTTAAAAAACTTAGGAGTTGAAAAGATTGACACAATTGGCAAAAAATATGATCCACATCTTCACAACGTGATTGCGGTTATGAGGGATGAGGAAAAAGAGAATGATATCATCTTGGACGAGTACCAAGCTGGATATAAATTTAATGATAAAATAATTCGTTATGCAAAAGTCTTAGTCAATAAAAAGGAGGATTAAAATTATGGGAAAAATTATTGGAATAGACTTAGGAACTACAAATTCATGTGTTGCGGTTATGGAAGGAGGAAAGCCTACCGTTATCGCGAATGCTGAGGGAGATCGAACAACTCCATCAGTTGTTGCCTACACAAAGGAAGGCGAAAGACTTGTCGGCAAGGTCGCAAAGCGTCAAGCTATTGTCAATGCTGAAAACACTGTTCAATCTATCAAAAGAGAGATGGGTACAAACTACAAAGTTAAATTAAATGGCAAAGAATATACACCTCAGGAAATTTCTGCAATGATTCTTTCAAAATTAAAGGCAGATGCAGAAAGCTACCTTGGTGGGCCTGTAACTCAAGCAGTCATCACAGTACCTGCTTACTTTAACGATTCTCAGCGTCAAGCCACCAAAGATGCTGGTAAGATTGCTGGTCTTGAAGTTCTAAGAATTATCAATGAGCCTACAGCTGCCGCTCTTGCATATGGGCTTGATAAAGGTGAAAATGCCAACCAAAAGATACTAGTATATGACCTTGGTGGCGGTACATTCGATGTTTCTATTCTTGAAATAGGAGATGGCGTATTTGAAGTTTTGGCTACAAATGGTAATACTCGTCTTGGCGGAGATGATTTTGATAACAGAATTATCGATCTACTTGTTGAAGAGTTCAAAGCGACTAACGGAATTGATTTGACAAGCGATAAACTTGCTATGCAAAGACTTAAAGAGGCAGCTGAAAAGGCTAAGATTGACCTCTCAGCGACTCCAAAAACCACCATTTCTCTTCCATTTATATCAGCTGACGCAACCGGCCCTAAACATATGGAATATGAACTTACAAGAGCTAAGTTTGACTCTATAACAGAGGACCTTGTAAAAGAAACCATTGATTGCACTGTAAGAGCTCTTCAAGACGCAAAACTTGACAAAAATCAAATTGACAAGGTTATCTTGGTAGGTGGTTCAACAAGAATTCCTGCCGTTCAAGATGCAGTTAAAAACTTTATTGGCAAAGAGCCATATAAAGGCATCAATCCTGATGAATGTGTCGCTGTTGGTGCAGCAATTCAAGCAGGTGTGCTTGGCGGAGAGGTAAAAGATGTGCTTCTTCTTGATGTAACTCCACTTTCTCTTGGTATTGAAACACTTGGCGGAGTATTTACTAAGCTTATCGAGAGAAATACCACAATTCCTACTAAAAAATCTCAAATTTTCTCAACTGCCGTTGATAATCAACCTGGAGTTGATATCCATGTTCTTCAAGGCGAGCGAGAATTTGCAAATCAAAACAAAACTTTAGGAAGATTTCAGCTTACCGATATACCACCAGCACCAAGAGGAGTTCCTCAAATTGAAGTTACATTTGATATTGATGCCAATGGTATAGTTAAGGTATCTGCAAAAGATCTTGGTACAAACAAGGAGCAGAATATAACCATTACAGCTTCTTCAAACCTAAAAGAAGAGGATATTGAAAAGGCAATCAAAGAGGCAGAAGCTCACGCAGAGGAAGACAAAAAGAGAAAAGAGCTTGTTGAGACTAAAAACCAAGCTGACAATTTGATTTATGGGCTTGAAAAGATGCTCAAAGAAAATGGAGACAAACTTCAAGAGGAAGACAAGAAAAAACTTGAAGAGGCTATTGAAAAAGCTAAAAAAGATATAGAAAGTGAAGATATTGACACTGTCAAGAAGGCTATTGATGAGCTTACAAATGTTTCAAACGGCATTGTTTCCAAGATGTACAGTTCAGCAAATCCAAATGGAGCTGATACAGGCGACACAGGAGCAAATGGCGACAATGGTTCAAATGGCGACAACGGAAATAATGGTGAAGACCCAGAAGTAGTTGTTGATGACGATAACAAGTAACAGAATTTCGGTGAAAAATCTATTATCGAGAAGATATAAAGGGAATTTATGGAATGCTTTTTTGAAAGCGAGATGATAAGATAATTGTAAAGGACTAATATGGCAAATAAAGACTATTATTCAGTTTTAGGAGTTGGGAAAGAGGCCAGTGAAGATGAAATCAAGTCTGCATATCGCAGGCTTGCTAAAAAGTATCATCCTGACCTCAACAAAACTCCAGAAGCAGCAGAAAAATTTAAAGAGATAAATGAAGCATATTCTGTGCTTGGCGACCCAAAAAAGAGAGCCAATTATGACCAGTTTGGTTTGGCTGAAGGAAATCCTTTCCAGGGCGGGTCAGGCGGTTTTGAAGAGTTCTTTGGCGGCGGTGGCGGATTTAGTGATATTTTTTCCGACATATTTTCTGCTTTTGGCGGTAGAGGGGGAGGCAATGTGCGCGAAAAGGGCGCTGATATCAATATTGCAATAAACCTTTCTTTTGAAGAGGCGGCTAATGGTGTTGAAAAAAATATTACAATAGGAAAACTTGAAAAATGTTCTGCTTGTCAAGGCAGCGGCGCAAAAAATGGCAAGGAATTTACCATTTGTCCAGAATGTAATGGCACAGGCAGGGTTCGTTATCAGCAAAACACTCTTTTTGGTACAACTATTAGAGAGGCGGGCTGCCCTAAATGTAATGCAACAGGGAAAATAGTAAAAGAAAAATGCCCAGAATGTAGCGGCAAGGGCTATCAAAAAGTGAATAAGACTATTAAAGTTAAATTCCCTGCTGGAATTGATAATGGGCAAACACTGAGAATGAGAGGAGAGGGCAATGCTCCTACTAGAAATGGAGTAAATGGTGATTTAAACATTAAAATTTCAGTTGCTCCACATAAGATTTTAGTGAGAAAAGGTGATGACCTGTATATGGATTTATACCTGCCCTTCACTACTTTATTGCTTGGTGGCAAGATTGAAATTCCTCTAATAAATGACAAGTACACTCTTTCCATTCCAGAGCTTACCGCTAGTGGTACAGTTATGCGAATAAAAGGCAAAGGTATAAAGCATTTAAACAAAGAGGGCTATGGTGATATTCTTGTAACTATCAAATCTGAAGCTCCAAAGAGCCTAGATAAAGACACAAAACAAAAACTGCAGTCACTTGCAAATGATATAGGCGATGGCTCTTATATTAAATATAATAATTATTTAAAGAAAATGAAGTAAATTTGACAAAAAATTCCTATATTTTTAGGAATTTTTTTATTTTTTCATATAAAAAAGCAAATTTAAACATGAATAGATACTTTTAAATTTGTTTTTCAAAAGATATTTTGATATAATAAAAATGGGAGCTACATATGAAAGAATATAAAATTATGAAAAGAGCCATGAAAATTGCGGCAAAGAGATATTTTAAGCGCGGCTCACGACATATCAATTACAAAAGTGAATTTGACTATTTCACCGATAATGATATGGCGTGTGAAAAATATTTGATTTCAGTTATCAAAAAACACTTTCCAAATGACAATATTTTAAGTGAGGAGACCTCTAGCCAAACCAAACTGGAAGGGCGGACATGGGTGATAGACCCTATTGACGGCACACATAACTATGCTAATGGTTATGATATGTGCGGAATACAGGTGGCTTTTTGTGAAGGAGAGGAGGCAAAACTTGGGCTGATATATATGCCATACAGAAGACAATTTTTTGCTGGAATAAAAGGGAAAGGGGTAACTTTTAATGGCAAGGAGATAAAAACCAAACAAGATAAAAAATTAAGCGAAAGTATTTTAACAATAAGTTCACTTCGCCATGAGCAACCAATTAAACAAATTAGACTTGAAATTTTTAATCTAATAAATACTAAAGCACTTGATATCCGCCTTTTGGGCTGCGCGTGCGGCGAGCTTGTCGATGTTTTACTTGGCAAAAGTGGAGGATATTTTACTGTAAAAAACAAACTGACTATGTGGGATTATATTCCGGGTGGGATGATGTGCAAAGAGAATGGTCTTCCTGTGATTTATGGTAGTCATAAGAAAATAGAATATTTTATAGCAGCCAATAATGAAGAGATTGCAGAATTTATTGAAAAAGTTATAATCAAAAGCATTGATAAAGTTTTAGATAAATAGCACGCTAGTAAGCGTGCTATTTTTTTATAAAATGATATAAATTTACAATGTTACAATCACTTTTTGTGGCAGATTTGAGGATAGAATAAGGATTATATTTAACCACAATGCTATCAGGACTAGGCGGCATATATTTGTCAAAATCAAAGTAAAATAATGCCATATCGCTAATATCCAAAAGCTCATCCATGCCTATATTTTCAAGCAATTTAAAGAATTTGTTTTGCAAACTTGAGGCAGAAGGAGATATAAAACTATTATCTTTTTTTAAAGATAATTGAATTTGGTATTCTCCATTAAAAATATCTTGATCAAATATTATCATAGGGTCAACACCTTTAAAATATAGCTTGTTTACAGAAGGATATTTTTGAGAAAGTTCACAGATAATATCATCACACGCGTCAACAAATTTTCCGCCATAACATAGAAAAAAGCAAGTTATATTTTCATTTTTTATCAAATTTTCAAAGAAGGAAGTTAAATATTCCCATTTATTATTGCTTATTCGAAAAGATAACTCGCCACAAATTGTACAGATTTTCATATACACCTCTTTATTGATACATTGTCTGTATTATTTTATAACAAATGAGGCAGCCTGTCAATCAATTTGATATATTTTAATAAATTTTGGTGTAAACATTAACTCATATAATTTTACTTTTTGGCTTAAACTATAGCTAAGAGGTAAAAATGAAAAATATATCTTATGATGAAATAATTAGAAGAATAAGTTATTTTAGAGCAATGGCAAATCTTTCTGCTAGAGAAGCAAGTCAAAGATTAGGTTATAATCCTTCTTTTATGAAGACTATTGAAAATAAAACAGTGGAATTAAAAGTTAAAACACTTTTAGATTTTTGCGATATGGTTGGAATAAGTGTTTATGATTTTTTCTACATAGGCGATAATTACAATATTAAGAACAAGGAAATATTAGATTTAATATTATCTTTAAGCGATGAGCAAAGAAAGATTATACTAGACTTAATAAAGACAATGAAAAAGTAAACAATAAATAAAAATATGGCTTTGTGACAAAAAAAATGTCATTAGAGCCATATTTTTTTATAAATTTTTTTCTATTATGACTGCATGGTTAATTTCCAGTAAAAAAATTTGTCAAGCTTAGAAGGGAAGTTACAGCGGTGTCGCAGCGCAGTATTCTGCTACCAAGACTGATTGATTTTGCTCCGCTATCTATAATTTGTCTTCCTTCCTTTTCGCTAAAGCCTGCCTCATTTCCTATAATAATTGCTATCTTATCTTGTCCTATGAATATTTTTTCATCCATCGGCTTTTCTTCTTTTTCATTAGCAAAGATAACTAAAGGGTAACTTTTTAATTTGTTAAGCATATCATCAAATGAAATAATTTGATTGGCTTTAATTAGTTTTGACCTTTCACATTGTTTACAAGCAGTCATAATTTGGCTTTCAAATCTTGGTAGCTTGATTTCTTTTATCATAGAATATTCGCCCTTAAAGAAATAGAGTTCGCTTATTCCAAGTTCTATAGATTTAGCAACGATACTATCAAAATATTCTTTTTTAGGCATCATTTGAAAGAGGGTGATTTCTTTTTTAGGCAATGCCTTGCAAGGCATTTTTTTATCTACTAAAAGAATTGAACAGTTTTTCTCAATCTTTTCTATTGTGCAGTAATAGTCATAGTTGTCATTTATAGAGGCGATAAGTTTATCACCTTCTTTCATTCTAAGTACTCGTTTAAGATGTTCTTGTTCGCTACCTTCAACAACAATTTTATCATCTTGTTTTCTGCCAAAAAATCTTCTCAATTTAAAACTCCTTAAAACTATTATATCAAAATAAAAATAGATATCAAAATAGTTGTTATATGATGTTAAAAATTTTTAAAATAAATTTAGGCTGATATGTATTTCTATCTAAAAGCTTGACTGCATTTTGTCTAATATTTATAATATTTTTAGTTAAAGGAGTGAAAATGTACGAGAGAGAATTTAAAATTTTAAAAAAGGCTATTTTATATGTCGGCAAACACATCTTTGCTAAAGGAGCTAGCGAGAGAAAGACAAAGGGCAATTTTGATTATGTGACAGACAAAGATATTGCATGTGAAAAATATCTTATTGATACAATAAAGAAATATTTTCCTAATGACAATATTGTAAGTGAAGAAAGTAATTTTCAAAACGACCTAAAAGATAGAAGCTGGGTTATTGACCCAATAGATGGCACGCTCAATTATATGAATGGGCTAAAAAATTGTTGTGTTCAACTGGCTTTTTATGCAGAAGGGCAGTCGCAATTTTCCTTTGTGTATCTGCCATTTGAAAATGATTTTTATTATGCGATAAAAGGAAAGGGTGCATATCTTAATGGTAAAAAACTTATAGCAAGCAAAGTCAAAATTCAAGAATGTGTGATGGCAGTTTGCGTAACTAAACATGACAATTCTTTAATACTAACTCATAACTTGCTCTTTGCTCTTAGAAATCAAATTTTGACAGAAAGAATATTGGGAAGCTATGGTTGTGCAACAGCTATGACGGCTGCTGGAAATATTGGAATTTTTGCAGATATTTCGCCACATATAAATTTATGGGATTGCATGCCTGGCGAACTTATTTGTCAGGAAGCAGGACTTGAGCTAGTTCGTGATGAGTATAAAGGTTACGATTATAGTGTCATATCAAATTCACAAGAGATAAATAATATTGTGATAAAAGAGATAAAAGACCAAATTGATTTGATAAATTAAAAAATTGCGACTTTTTTAAGCCGCTTTTTTATATTGTCTTGTCAATCTTTGTAAATTCTACCTCTCAAGAGATAGCCAGCCATGAAGAATGCTGCGTTTTTTGGTATAGAGATATTAAAATAATCATGACAAGGTCTGGGACATGGCGGAGGACATAGGTCATAGCATGGGAGAGGCGGGCAACTTGTCTGCCAGTTTCCGCAAGGATTATTGCAAGGGCAATGGCATAAGTCAACAAATGAGCCAAGTCTATAGTTTGTGTTTATAATCATAATTTGCCTCCTATTTCATTATGTGAAATTTGTTTAAATATTGTGTTTGTATGAATACAAAATTTTTTATTAAATAAGATATCGTATGCAAGTGGCACTGTCAGTTTTCTCCATTGTGGGAGTTGTATTTGGCTCTGGATTTATAAGTGGCAAAGAGATAGTTGTATATTTCTCAAAATTCGGTTATATATCCTTGCCTCTTCTTTTGATTGTTTTAGCACTCTTTTTTATTGTCTTTAAAATCTTGCTTGAAATTGGAGATAGAGTTTATGCCAGATTGAAAAATAACAAGATTTCCTTTCTTATAAATATAATCTCATCGATAATTTTTGCCGCAGCGATGTTTGGCGCGGATAGAAATTTATTAAATTTCGACAATTTTTATATAAAAATCGTTGGATTTTTGATTATTTTCGCACTATGCCTATTAATTTTCAAAAAAGGAATAAAAAGTCTAAATAAATTGAATTTATTTTTAATTCCCTTTTCCATACTGATTTTTGTCTGTTTACTTGCCAAGAAAATGGATTTTTCCTCCTCTCTCTTTACAGGCAGCAGCCAGGGCGCCGCACCTTTTTATAGCCTGCTCTATGTTGCATTGAACCTTTCAACAGGCGCTGTTTTAATTGCCTCACTTGGCAGAGTTTTAACCAAAAAGCAGAAAGCACAAGCCTCCTTTTTATCGGCGCTTGTGCTCTGCCTAGTTTTGCTTATAGCAAATGTCGTTTTACTTCAAAATCCCTATGCCTTTAGCGCGCAGATGCCACTTTTAAGTCTTTTTAAAGGGCAGGAAAAGATAATTTTAAATATAATCGTTCTAATTGGCTGCAATACAACACTATTAACTCTTGTCTATTCAATATCTTCTTCTATGCGAGGGCTGTGCAAAAATGAAATTTTGATCTTTGTAACAAGTATTATAGTGCCATACTTTTGTAGCTTTTTAGGGTTTGGTTTTATTGTGACTTATCTCTATCCACTGGCAAGCACTCTTGGAGTTTTATTTTTGCTAGATCTTATATTTGTAAATAGAGAAAAATTATTTCTTAAACCTCTTTTCAAGCGGACTGACAAGAAGGTACATTCCGGCAGCAAGGATACAAAGTAGCACAATGCTTGCCATGACGATGTCAAGTTTTAGAATCTGGCTTCCATAGTTTATCAGATAGCCAAGTCCTGCTTTACTTGAGAGGTATTCTCCCATGATTGTGCCCACCCAGCTCATTCCAACATTGATTTTGAGGACTGATATAAAGGCCGGAAGTGAGGAAGGCAGGATAAGTTTGAATAAAATTTGAAATTTATTTGCGTGCATTGATTTCATGAGCAATATCTTATCATTATCACATGAGATGAAGGCATTTAGCATTGATATAGTTGTTAAAATTACGCAAATAAGAACGCACATTACAATTGTGGCACCTGTTCCTGAGCCGACCCAAAATATAATCATTGGACCTAGGGCGATTTTTGGCAAGCTATTTAAAATGATTAAATAAGGTTCCATAATTCGCCTAAGTTTTTCGCTGCACCATAAGAGTATAGCAACTAGTGTGCCTAAGATGGTGGCTATTATAAACCCGATGATTGTCTCATATAACGATGTCCAAATGTGTATCCATAAATTACCATCTTTTGCAAGATCAATAATGGTGTTTACAATTCTTGATGGACTTGAAAAGAAAAATGGGTCTATTGCTCCAGTGTCAGCAAGAAGTTGCCAAAGACCGATGAATGCGGCAAATATGGCAAGCTGCCCAAGAAGTACAAGAATTTTGTCTTTCTTCAAAGTTTTAAGATATTTTTTGCGGGCTTTTGAGTAGTTTACTTGTTTCTTTTTCATTAAACCAGATTTCTCCAAATCATTTCAAAGTATTTGCCAAAATCTTTATCCTCTCGCTTTGACAGGGGAGTGTCACCGGTAAACGAAATATTTACGACCTCTTTGACTTTTGCAGGTCTTTTGGACAAAATTACAATTTTGTTTGACATACTTAGCGCCTCTGAGATGTCATGAGTGACGAGCAGGGCTGTCTTTTGTTCACTTTTTATAATATCGTATACATCATCACAAACCCTTAATCTTGTTTGAAAATCAAGAGCAGAGAAAGGTTCATCTAGAAGCAACAAAGATGGCTGCAAAACAAGCGTTCGTATAAGTGCCACGCGTTGACGCATCCCACCACTAAGCTGTCGAGGCTTTTTGTTTTTGAAGTTGTAAAGGTCATATTTCTTGAGAAGCTCATCAGCAAAGGCAAGCTTTTCGGGATCTTTTTTCTTCTTTTGAAGCTCAAGTCCTAGCGTGATATTTTGCCAAATTGTTCGCCATTCAAAAAGATGATCATGCTGAAACATATATCCAATTCGTCCATCATTCTTCTCAACTGCCTTTCCGTCAATCAGTATTTCGCCGCTTGATGGGAATAAAAGACCGGCTGTCAATGACAGAATGGTGGTTTTACCACATCCACTAGGCCCTACAAGAGAAGTAAATTCCTTCTCTTTAACATCAAAGCTGACCTCGTCAAGCGCCTTTATCTCACTTTCTTTAGTTTGATAAAAATAGCTGACGTCTTTAAACTCAAGTAATTTTTTCATTTGCATGACCTCTACAATATCAGTTTAGCAAACGAGAGATAAATTGTTACAAAATTTAAAATTTTTGGCAGTGAATGTTGTTTTTGCCACTTTTAAGGCTTTACAATAAGCGCGAGGCTAAAAAAGGAGCGAACACCAGTGGAGGAAGAAGACAAGATTAAAAAGGCATTACTGAAAAAAGCTCTAGGCTACAATGCGGATGAGTGTGTTGAGGAGTACACCTTTGATGAAAATGGGCAGAAGGTATTATCAAAACGAAAGGTCACAAAAAAACACTACAGTCCCGACATTGCTGCCGTCAAAGTTCTACTTGAGCGGTATTTTACCACATATGAAGAAAAAATTGCCAAGATGAGCGACGAGGAGCTTGAAGAAGAAAAAGAGCGACTTTTAAAGCAGTTAAAGGAGGGAAAAGGTGGAGATTAATAAAATAAAACATTTGGTCAAGTGTGATTTTCTTGGTTGTAATAACTTAGCAAAGTACAGCTTTTCTACCAAAGGTTTGATAAAAAAAGATCTTTGTTTTTGTGAAGAGTGTCTAAAACAGATGTATGAGCTTATGGCTAAAATGCAAACACCAAGGTCGCTTGCCAGCCCATTTAAACTAAATAAAAGGATGAAAAAACAATGAAAAGAGAAGATGCAAAAATAGTTGAAGACGTTTTAAATGATTTTAAAAAGAGAGCAGAAAATCGCAAAAGTTTTGACCTTATTTGGCAAATCAACATGAATTTCCTAATGGGAAATCAATATTGTAATGTTGGTTATGGCGGACAGCTTGAGGAGGCAGAGCGACAATATTTCTGGCAAGAGCGAGAAGTGTATAACCATATCGCGCCAATTTTTGACATCAGATATGCAAAACTTTCTAAAATTAAGCCTGATATAAATGTTTTGCCTTCAACAAACGACGAAAGAGATAAACAAGCCGCAAAGGTATCAAAAAAGATATACAAATACATTAAAAATAAACTTAAGATCGACAATCTTGTCAATCAGGCTATCAAATGGTCTGAAGTTTGTGGAACTGTTTTTTACAAAATAAGTTGGAATGGCGATATAGGTCAGGTTATAGGACTCGATGACAAGGGCGGCAAAATCAAAAGTGGAGATGTTGAACTTAGCGTCGTAAGTCCTTTTGAGATCTATCCAGACAGCCCTGTATGCGACAGTCTTAAAGCTTGTCAAAGCTTAATTCATGCAAAGGCATATACCACAGCCGAGGTAAAGCAGATGTATGGCATTGAAGTTGAGGGGAAGAAAGTCAATACATATTCGCTTGACAATGTGGCTGAGGGCATTGGTGGACTTGGTTTTAGAGGGACAATGCCTAAGATTATTGAAAGCGTAAAAGATGACAGCGTGATTGTAGTTGAAAGATATATAAGACCAAATGCCGACTATGTGAATGGAAGGCTGACTATTGTCGCTGGCGACAGACTTGTCTTTGATGGGGATCTGCCTTACAAGTGTGGAGAGGATGGAGAGCGAGAATTTCCATTTATCAGACAGACAAGTATTGAAGAGCCTGGATGTTTTTGGGGAAGCAGCGTAGTTGAGCGCCTCATCCCTATTCAAAGAGCATACAATGCTGTAAAAAATCGTAAACACGAATTTTTGAATAGGCTTTCGCTGGGAGTACTAAGTGTGGAAGATGGTTCTGTCGATCTTGATAATTTGGAAGAAGAGGGGCTGTGTCCTGGCAAAGTTTTAGTTTATAGGCAGGGAGCGAGTGAGCCTAAATATCTAGAGGGTGAAAATATTCCAAGTGGACTAAGCGAAGAAGAGGACTTTTTGCTTGAAGAATTCAACAAGATAAGTGGCGTAAATGATCTATTAAGTTTTAGTTCACTCTCATCAAATTTAAGTGGTACTGCGCTAGAGCTTATGATCTCACAGGATGAAGCAAGACTAAACGCGCCTATTGAAAGTATAAAATGTGCGGTTAAAGATATTGCCAGTATGATACTTAGACTATATAAGCAATATGCATCTTTTCCGCGAATTGCCAAAATTGTAGGCGAAAATGGAGATATAGAGATGTTCTATTTCTCTTCAAGCGATATTTCAAGTGAAGATATTGAACTTGAAAATATCACAGAAGGTATGCAAAGTTTATCGCAAAGACGAGAGATGATATTCTCTCTTCTTGAGAATGGCATCCTGCAAAATGAAGAAGGGAACTTGTCTAACCGTATGAAGAGCAAAATCTTAGATATGCTCGGCATGGGAATTTGGGAAAATGCTCAGGATGTAACTGACCTTCATATCAAGAAAGCGGATAATGAAAACTTAAAAATGCTTGAAGGGGAGGGCGTTAAAGTGTGCGAGATTGATGAACATAAATTGCACATCAATGAGCATATAGCATTCATGCTTGGACAAGATTATACAAAAGCCTGTGAAAAAGACAAATCACTTGAAGAGAGATTTTTAACCCATATACGCGAGCACAAATCAAAAATGGAGGATAAATAATTATGGAAGAAGAAAGAGAACAACCGACCATGGAACCGGCAACAGCTTTAAACGGAGCAGAACAGAATAGTGCTGAGAGTGAGGTCGGCTCTCAAGGCGAACTTGGAAAATTTAAAACTGCTGGCGCTTTGTTAGAGGCCTATAACAATTTGCAAGCAGAATTTACAAGGAAGTGCCAGCTGCTAAGCAGCCTGCAAAAAGACAAAATGCAAAATGAGGAAACTACAGAAGAAAAAAATACCAATGAAAATCCTTCTATAGAAAGAAGTGAAGAAAATGAATCTACAAATGATGACGCCACAAAAGATGAATTTGACGAAGACCTCAAAGCATTCCTTGAAGCAAACAGCGATGCAGCAGAATTTGCCGAAGAGATAAAAAGTAGATTCTCTGAAGCTAAAACAAAAACAAGCCCATTTGAAGACGCGTGGGCTAAGGTTGTATTTTCTAAGTTGAAAGATGGCAAGCTTAGCGACAATATGATAGATCAATATTTAATAACGAGTCAAAATGTTCAAAACAAAGTAATTGAATCTTATCTAAAAGATCTTCAAAACGACAAACCACCTTTGATAATTTCTTCCAGCGGGGAACGGCTGTCACAGGTTGCTCCTGACAGCCCTAAGACCCTTGCTGAAGCTAAAGCTATGGTGGATAAAATGTTTAGCTAAATAAACAATTTAAAAAATTAAAAAAAATAATTAAATTAAAAATTGAATTAAAAAATAAAAAATAAATTTAATTGTAAAAAAATATTTAAAAAAATAAATTAATAATAAAAAAATATTTAAAAAATAAAATTTAAATTAAAATATTTTAAAAAAAGCAATAAAATTGTCATTTTATTAAAATTAATTTATTTTATTTAATATTTTCAATATTCATTAAATTTTGAGAAATTAAAAAAATGTAATTTAAAAGGAGAAAATATGGTTACATTACAAACGGCTGAAAATGCTTTAAAAACGGTTTATCTTGGAGTTGTGGCAAATCAGTTAAATGACAATGCCAACCCACTCCTTGCAAGAATTAAAAAAACCAGCAAAGATGTTTGGGGAAAAGAAATTAGAAAGCTTGCTCCTTATGGCATCAATGGTGGTGTAGGCGCTGGCAGCGAAGATGGAGAACTTCCTACAGCTTCTGGCAATGGCTATGTTCAATTCGTAGCTGACCTTAAAAACCTTTATGGTAAAATTGATATCTCTGATAAAGCAGTAAGAGCATCTGCAAACAACATTGGTGCTTTTGTAAATCTTCTTTCTGACGAAATGGAAGG
>CASDQU010000025.1 GCA_949282835.1 uncultured Bacillota bacterium
TAGAGAATTGCTTGTTGCTTTGATTCAATCTTTACCCCTTCATTCTCAAGTTGTGCATTAGTTATATCAGCAGTCAAGTTATTTGGTAAAATCAAGTGATAATTTGAGGCTTTATTGCCAAATAGCCCTATATCATTCAAGGAAACATTGATATCGTTTCCTATTTCGCTGCTTTCAAATCTTGCACAATTTTCTCTGTCATAGAGCAGCACTACATCACTATCAATAAGCCCTGTGACATATGGATTTCTTAAAATTGCCACCGTTGTACCGTCATAGACTTTATCATATATGCTTGCTACAAGATATACATTTTTTGGAGTAATAGTCAAATATGCCTCATTGATAGTTATATTATAATTTGAATTATAAATATTAGTTTGGAGCTTATAATTACCAACATCTTCACCGCTTTCGCGCGATATATTGCCATGCAGAGTATCGCCGTTAATAAGGTTGCCCTCTTCAATAATATAGCTAAAGTTAGGGTCAATTTGCCCATATTCCTTTTCATAATTATCAACTTTTAATACAATATCAAGAGGTTTGATTGTGAAAGTGCCATTGATAAAAGTTAGCGAATAATTTTTGCCTAGTGTAAGGCTACTTCTTATAGCATAGCTGCCAACATTTTCGCCTGGTATCCTATATACCGAGCCGCTTATCTTATCGCCATCTATCAGCTTTCCTTCAACTATTTGATAGGTAAGCTCTGGGTCATTTTCACCATAGGTGACTGATACATCATCTGCCTTAATTGTAATAGGGCGCGCCAATATTTCAAAGTAATAGGTTTGGTATTTGATATTATAATTAGGGTTTGACAATGTGCAGATAATATTATAACTTCCAACATTTTCGCTTGAGCTAAGGCTTCTATCTCTATAAATGTCGCCTTCAAACTGGTCACCTTCTACTATAGAGCCGACAATTTGATAACTAATCTGCGGCTCTTCTTCGCCATAAATTTTGCTTAGAAGAGTTGGTACTATTTCAATCTCTCTCTTTAAAATTTCAAATGTGTTAGTTATAAAATTAATGGTATAATTGTCATTTATTGCCAAAGTACCAAGTGTAATATTATATTTCCCAACGCTTTCGCCTTCATCACGCGACAGGCTGCCCACAAAGACATCGTCAAATTTTAATTGCCCACTTGTAAGCTCATATCCAATTATAGGGTCACTGTCACCATAAAATTTCGATGTATATTTGGCATTTATGGTAATCGACTGTGATATTATCTCAAGATTGTCACTTTCATAGGTAAGATTATAGTTCTCGCCTAAAGAGAAAGAGCCTTGACATATTTTATATAGTCCAACATCTTCTCCCTCTTCTCTTTCCATTTGACCTTGAGAAATATTTGTGAGTACATCGTTATTTTTTAGCACGCCTTTAGTTACAACAACTGTGAAAGATGGGTCTTCATCACCATAGATTTTAACTTTTTTCTCTGCTCTAACACTGATATCGCTAGGTAAAATTTCAAGATAATTAGAGATAAAGGTAATAGTATATCTAGGATCAACACTAGAAGATAAAATCAGTTTATATTCTCCAACATTTTCGCCATATTCTCTTCTAATATCAAGCGACAAACTCTCACCGTCAACATCATTATCTACCGAATATTTATAGTTTGGGTCTTCATCGCCATATATTTTAACCGCTTTTTCGCAAGTTACTATTACCGGTCGTTTGTTAATAATGAAAACTCTATCTTGTACAAAAGAGAAGGTATAATTTTTATTCGTTGAAACATTATCACATATAAAGTCATAAACTCCGACATATTCGCCTTCCTCTCTTGAGAGAGTGCCGTCTATAACCTCCTCTATTGTATCATCATAGCAAAGCTGACCTTCATAAGCCAAAATTATTTCAAAGTCTGGGTCTTCATCGCCAAAAACTTTTTCATAATTTTCTGTCGTTATAATAATTTCTTTAGGATTTATTGTGAAAATACAAGAAGATTTGAGTGATATATTATAATTTGGATTATTTTCATTGTTCAAAGTGTCAAGATAATAGGTGTAAATCCCTACATCTTCTCCTGCATTGCGCTTTATATCGCCTGTCAAAGAGTCGCCTTCAACTATATTTAATGGATAGTAACTAAGCTCTGGGTCATCCTCTCCATAAATCTTTGATGCCTCTTCTACCACTATTTGAATATTCCTTCTCTCAATCATAACCGAATTATTTAATGTGTTATAACTGAAAATATAATTCCCGCTGCTCTCTCCCTCTATCGAAATTATCTCGTACTCAACCTCTTGCATGCCGCTGTCTGGCTGCACTGCTAAAGCAGTGAGAGATAAAACAAGTTCATCCTCTGGCAAGGTGTTATCATAGCTTACCGAATAATCTATATTTGGTAGCCCATCATAAATTTTATTTTGAAAGGTTATATTTGCTGTGGCATTTCTTTTTACAATAGAAAATTTGTTGCTCTCGAAATTAATGTTATAGTTGGAGTTATATAGAGAACCAATAGTTATATCATACTCGCCAACATCTTCTCCACTTTCGCGTGAAAGGTAACCGCTAAGTTTGTCACCTTTGACAAGCTCGTCAACTGTATATGTCAATTCTGGGTCAAGTTCGCCATAAGTCTTGCTTGTTGCCTTCGCAAAGACGGTAATATCTTTTGGCGAAATTTTGCATTTGGCAGATATAAAATTAATTATATAATTTTCATTCTCTTGTGCAGAAAGTTTTATATCATGTTCGCCAACATTTTGCTCTTCTATATAGAAACTCACATTTAAGTTGTCGCCATCAAGCAAGCCTTTAGTGGAATATGAGAAATTAATTTCATCTCCATAAATAGCACTCACCTCTTTTGCGATTACATCTACAGTTTTTGGAAGAATATTACCTGTCAAGTTTAATTCACTTACAGATAGAATATAATTGTCTTTATCTCTTCCATTAAGTGTGATTTTGCTGGTATCAACAACAACTTCTATATTGTTTCCAACATTAGCTGAAACAAAATTGCCCACCAAACTTACTGTAACATCTTCGCCGCTAACTACATTTGAAAGACCGGCTCTAATTGTTGCATTGACTTTTTTGTCATAAGTTTTATCTTCCACATAGACATTATTTAATGATATAGTACGCTTTATTATGCTAAATTTTGCGCCATTTTGTGCAAGAGTAAATGTATAATTAGGATTAGATGAGGCAAGTGTTCCCAAATTGTAATTATATTCGCCAATTTTTTCGCCCTCTTCTCTGCTAATACTTCCAAGCAATTTCTCTCCAGTTACCACATTCATTGGCTGGTATGATAATTCAGGGTCATTATCGCCATACTGTTTTGTAATAACATTGGTATAAATTTCCACCTCTCTTTGATAGATTGTGCCATAACTTGATGGTACTATTTGAGAAGAAAGTTTATATATATCACTATCTTGACCTGTCAGAGTAACACTGCCAGTATAATTCACTTCTATCACTTTATTTGTGCCAGCATTGGCATTGGCATAGCGTACTTCAATTCCGCTTAAAGAAATTTGATGATTATTCTCAACACCATTAAACAAATATATAATGTCATCGCTATCTATATTTGTAGTGCCATCATAAACTCTATCAGCCACTTCTATGCCAGCAACAGCAATTGACTTGGTGAATTTTGCGTAAATCTCATCGCCTGCAGTGACTATATATCTAGATAGTTTTAATTTTGTTGTTTCAAGTTCTCCATTTATGTACCAACCATCAAAGGTAAACCCTTGATTTACCTTTTGAATGGTAAGGGCTATCGCTTGACCGCTGTTATATAACCCTTCCCCTATTATGGTGGCTGGATTTTCAAAATCGGTTAAAATTTCGACATTGACCTTGTCGGCATTGACGGTAAAGGTGACAATATTTTTTGAATAAATAACATCGGTATTTATTGAACTTTCATAGCAATATGCTCTCACTCTTATGACAGTGCCATTAGGTATCTCATTCTTTAATATGAGATTGTCACCAGCCACTTCTGCATAATTGCCGCCAGCAGTGAACTGATATTTTATTTGATGATTTACTTTTGAATAGGATAAAAAATTCCCAGTCACATTATTTATATTTGTAATGTCGTTATAGCCATTTAATTTGATAACCCCTCCAGGTGTTACCGTCTGATTTTCATTGTCAAAATAAACTTCGTCAATTATTGTGTAAAGTCGTATAGTTGGCATTTCCATAATAAAGGAACTTTTTTCACTAGAATTGCCGCTTCCAACAGTTTGAAAAGAAAAACGAATTCTAGAAGTGTCGGTCAGCTGTAATAAGTTTGTTTTAATGGTAGAAGTGGTTTTTGCGCCATTATTACTTTGAATTGAAACGCTTTCATCACCTTGAGAAAGTGTAAGAATTATATTTGATTGGTCATTTGCATACTCTGAAGTTATAGTTGCGCTTGCCTCTGCGTATACCACTCCTTTTTTGCTTAATTCTCTTATATCAGAAGTTAATGCAAGCTCTCCCCAGCCCGAATATACTCCTGCTTTTTGTGTGATTGGAACTATGGCATAGTGACTTTGCCCAGTATCCTCCACTTTTGTATTTTGCAAGGTGCTTTCGCCATTGTCGTTTACAAAATAGTGCTGTGGTCTGTTGCCTACAAGACCGGTAATCACAAATCTATTTCCGCTCAGTCCCTCTATCAGCGCATCTGCGCTTCCTGCAAATAAATTAGATGTGCAGAAAAGAATGATAGCTGATGCTAACATTATCGCAACCATAATTAATAGAATTTTTAATTTGCTTCTAACTGTCATTCTTTCTCCACTTTTATTTAAAATAGACTAGGTTGTCTTAATTTTGCAAGAACAAATTGATTGCCCTCATATGTGTCGCTTGGTCTTATAAATGGCGAGGATGCGGCAAGCGTCAACACTGGTATAGAAAACTGTGCATTTGCAACACCTGCTGTAATCGTACCTTTGATATTTATATCTATATAATTACAATTTCCATTAAGTCCCTCTCTGTTTATAATGCCATTTCCCGAGTTGAAGGATAGCCCAACTATGCTTATATCAAAATTTAAAACTCCAAAATTGTAATATTCTGTACCATTGTAGTTATATTTATAATCGCTATATTTTCTCACAACTTCTTTGAACTGTCTTACAACTTCATCAAGTACACTTGAGAAGCCCGCACTTGAAAGCACTTGTTCAAGATTGCTCTTCATGCCCTGTTCTATTTCATCAGCAGTATGCCACATATAGAAATAGACATCGCCAACCAAAGTGAGCTCCCCGCGCCGTTGTCCAACATCGCTAGAATTATCTATGTTAAACATAATACCGCAAAGTAGTGTATTTGCAAAGGCGCTATCTTCAACTGTAAGTTTAGGCACAATAGGGTCATTGGCAAGTCTGCTTAATTTGACGCAAGCCAAAAGAGCATTTCGCACAATACAGCCTTTGATGATAGCACTTGAGCTGTATATATTAATACATGTATCTGCATTTTCTACAATGCTATTATATAGCAACACATTTGTTGCATGACCATATAAAGCAAGTACTATTCCTTTATTTTCAAGGTCCATAAGAGAAGAATTTGCTGATAAAGTGTTTCCACGCAAGGTCACATTATCAATAATGATATTACTTTTTCTTATCACCATGCGCTCATAGCTTTCAACATTTGACAAATCAATCATGTGTCCATTGCCGTAGATATTATAATCTATATAGATGGTCGATTTATTGATAGATTTGTCACAAATAATGTCATTTTGTAGAACAATACCTGAGTAATTGTCAGTTAGCCCTTTATTCTTTACTGTTTGAATGGAGTCGGCTGCCATATACTCAGAATATGAGTAAACATTGACA
>CASDQU010000026.1 GCA_949282835.1 uncultured Bacillota bacterium
TTTTTCTTTGCAAATTCAAGAGCTATATTTTTTGCCCCTTCATAATCTATAATCTGTGCGCCCATAGCTCCAGCGCCAGAAATCGTCAGTATATGACCTTCTATTTGCGTCATTTGAATATATAATTCTTCTTCATTGGAATTTTTCACTCTATAATTATATGTATTAAATTTACCGTTGGTCTCACCCTGATAGTCAATTTTAACTGCATTCTTGTATAACTGTTCAAGTTTGCTAGCTCCCTCTTCTTTACTTATCTTATTTCCCTGCAGCCCTTTTATTTTGCTATTTACAACAGAGTCTGAAAAAGGTCCATCATAAATCATGGTAGGATATTCAATATCATTATTTTTCAAAGAAGATATAGCTCTTGAAAAGGCGTTTGACTCTGTGTCAAGTTCTAAAGAGGCGTCTAATATCGAATAGTCTTTTCCCATTTTCCTAGCAAATTCATTTAATTGATTTTGCAAATCTTGCACACTTTTATGAACATTACTAAGAGCTGAAATATCTTTCTCGCTAAGCGCCTTGCCATTTGCCAAGCTGTCCGCTAAAGTTGTGGTATAACCTGAAATTTGATTGACCATTTTCACGGTATCTTGAATATCATTTTGACTAAGCGGCAACGATGCTATAGCTATCTCTGCCTCGCTTGCATTTTGCGATGCTTCCAAGAGCGTTTTGCGCTGATATGTACTGCCATTTGCCGATATCGTTTTTGAAAGCTTGTTTTCTAAGTTGTTTACACTATCAATTAGGCTATAAAAATTGCTTTGATAGACATTTTCAAGTTTGTTATGATAGTCTATAGCTTTGCTATCTGCAATTCCAAAACCTATACCTAACGCTGTAGTTGACAAAGCCAAAATCCCTGTAGTAATTGAAAGCGCTGTTATTATTTTATTTTTCTTTTTGATTTTTTTGTTTTGATTTTCATTCTCCTGCCTATTTGAGGCAAGTTGCGAAGATTTAGTGTCCAAAATGTCGTTATTTTTCATCTCTTACCTCCTTTAAACTGCAAACACATGATTGCCTATTGTGACCGTTGTTTGTCTTGACCAAATCCACGAACTGGTAGCGGTAGCTGGATTATAATAATAAATAGCGCCATATGTAGGGTCCCAACCATTAAGTGCGTCTTGCGCCGCTTTATATGCTGTGCTATTTGGAGTAAGATTGATTTGTCCATCATTGACAGCAGTGAAAGCATAAGGCTGATAAATGACGCCTGCTATGGTATTTGGAAAAGAAGGACTTTCCACCCTATTTAAAACAACTGCCGCAATGGCAACTTGTCCCACATAGGACTCGCCACGCGCTTCGGCATAGACACATCTTGCAAGTAAATTCAAATCACTAGAAGATAAGCTTGAACTTGACGATGAGCCTGATGACAATGTCATTCCAAGTGCAGCAGCCGTCTTTGGCCCAACAATACCATCTACAGCAAGCCCATTCTTTCTTTGAAAATATCTAACCGCTTCTCTAGTAAGCGACCCATAAATACCATCTACATTGCCAGTATAATATCCCCATCTTTTTAACTTAGTTTGTATTGTCCTATTTTCTGCAGTTGTAGTTGCCGCATCAGAAGAAATTTCCTCCTGCCTGTCGATTTTTTGAGCGCTATTATCACCGAAAACAAAGACGGCAGTTATCGCAAAGGCAAAGACAAAAACAAAAGAGACTATACTTAAAAGTGCTTTTTTCATTTTCCCTCCTATAATACACTTTTAATTATGTCCCAAATGCGCGAAATATATACAATATTGTCACTATTTTGCGTTTTTGTAAAACAAAAAGCTGGAAAAACTATACACCACCAGTTGTCGCCCTCGCCACTGCCAAGCTCTAAAATTAATGCGTCATAATTTCCTTCTTCAAGAGTGATAGATTGATAACTGCGCGAAGGGAAATATTCATTTGCAATCTTAGCCTTGGATTTATATGAAAAGCCTTCTTTTTCTAATACCTCATTTGCCACACTTTCAATCATTGCAAAATTATTTGAAATAACTGTTTTAGCCTCATCAAAACTTTCAATTTCACTGACAAGTGGCAAAAGCGCCTCCACTATCTCGTCTTTGACCTTGTATTTTACATTTTGGTCTTCAATAGAGTTTGAGTTTGCTCTGATATGTATTCTTAAATATTCCACTTCGCCCTCCCCTCCTGCAAGCGGGGTAAAAATAAAAATTAGAGCTATTGCGATTATAGATATTGCAACAATCAAATATTTCATAACACCTCTTTCCTGTATAATTGCCAACAAAATATTATCAAATACATAAAAAAATAGGCTAAAAATTGCCTATTTTTGTTTTTATTTGACTTTTTGGTAGAAAAGTATTAGCGTGCTATCTTCTGTTAACGGAAAGGCGATATCAGAATTTTGGTCTAAAATTTGTTGCTCTTTAACCTTTGCCTTCTTTGCAATATCCCACAGCTCATCTCCTGCTTTTGCAAAAACCACTTCCATAGCATAATCTTTTTCGGGATATTCGTCAGCAAGGCTTGCCTCGCTTATTATTCCACAAATGGCATCGCTGCAGTAATTGATAGATATCTTTATCTTGGCATCATAGAATAACTCTCTTCCCTTTTTTACCGCAACATCACTATCATAAATAACCGCACTGGCAAAAATTTCGCGTTCTTCACCTTCAAACTTATCATTGACTGTAAAAGGTATTTCAAGTTCTACACTATTAATTGAATTTGTCTCGTCATTTAGATAGACAATATATGTCTTGGCTATTCCCTCAATATATATTTTGTCCTCTTTTATATACTTGTTGGTAATATTGACATCACTTCCTGCGCTAAAGAGAATTTTATCAACCCTTGGCTTGTCGTCCTCAAGCACCATATTCCCTTCAATCTTTCCTTCTATGGTATCCATTTTGCAAACATTGGTCATGCTAAAAGATTGAGTGGTGACACTAAGGTCACATCTAGTGCTATATAGGTCTTGTATAACTTCAATTTTTTCTTCATTATATGCACATGCCCTTAACTCGATGGAAGTTGTGACAATTATTTTGCTATCTTTTTCATCTTGAACAATCTCGCTCTCAATCATGTTGGCTTTCACATAAGCATAACCTTCGACTAAGCTATCTTTAGAAACGCCATCTAGTTCAAGTTCTTCTTTAAAGCTTTCATAAATATATCCACTTTCAAATTTTTCATCTTCGCTAAGATAGAGTACTCTGCTTACCACCTCACCGCTAATCGTGACAAAGTTTACTCCACTTTCAACCGACTTAACATAGGGCTTGCTTTCAACAAGAAGAATTTTAACAATTTTTCCGCGACTATTTATCTCACTTTTTATCTCCCGCTTGCCACTTGCGCAACCTAAAAATTTTATAATGCTCATCTCTTCATTTTTGCAGCATATATCTTCATCATTACTTCTTATTGAGCTGATTTCACTGCTTGAAACAACAAAGCCTGATTGCTCTACAATGGCACTGAGCCTTATAACATCTCCTGATATACTATCAATGTTATAATCTACAATATTCAAATTGATAAGAGCGCTTTGCCCGTTGCCAATCTCTTCGCCTTCAAATTTTGAGGACAACGGACAGCTTGAACAAACAGTATTTATCTGGCCATCATTACTCAAGAAAATGATTTTACTATCTATATATCCGCTATAATTGATTACGCCATTTAAAGCCTCATAACTTTCTACACATCCCTCAAGACTTACAGATAGAATTTTTTCAACATTGCTTCCTGTAGAAATGCTACAT
The DNA here is from genome assembly GCA_949282835.1 of uncultured Bacillota bacterium. Taxonomy (GTDB): domain Bacteria; phylum Bacillota; class Clostridia; order Christensenellales; family UBA1242; genus Caccovivens. The sequence continues at coordinate 3,765 of CASDQU010000026.1, forward strand.
TCTACATTAAATTCGCTCTTAGCAAGCGATACCTTTTTCGCAACATAAAAATTATTTGATTCAAATGCCATATACCCTCCACATTTACGAGATATACTTACGCAGTTATCAACTAAAATATGACAAAAAATGTTTATTTTTTAAAAAAATGGCAATAAAGAATGTAGTTTTTATATAAGGAGTTGAATATGAGAAAAATAAATTGCAATGTTGACGAAGTTAAAGCTAAAATCCTGTCGCTAAAGGGACGAGAAGTTGAAATGAATATTAATCGTGGCAGAAAGAAATTTGACACCATCAATGGTACTATTAAAGATGTCTATCCTAGTGTCTTTACTGTGCTTGTCAAAGATGCAAATTCTCCCATTCAAACTTTCTCCTATTATGATGTATTATGCGGCAAAGTAACCTTCCTTTAAAATGAATAAAAAACGCGCCCTCTTGCTAGCTGGCTTAGGACGCTTTTATATTTCCCCAATATTCTCATTCAAAAATTAATCTATATTATCGGAAGCCGAACTTGCTCGCAAGGGTGAGGCTGATGGTCATACATACTATGATGGTGTGCAATTTATTGCACATTTTGCGTTAGCAAAATTAAAATTTAACTTGCTTAAATTTTAATATCATATAGTCTATATTATCGGAAGCCGAACTTGCTTGCAAGAGTGAGGCTGATGGTTATACATACTATGTGATAACACAATTTATTGTGTTTTTGCGTTAGCAAAATTAAAATTTAACTTGTTTAAATTTTAACATCACATAGTTATATATTGCAATCATCTAGAATTGTCACAGTTTGAGGAGCAAACTATATTTTTTAACCTTTCAATAAAGAAATCGCTCTTTCTTTATCTTCAGCTTTATATACAAAACTTCCACTGACAATGATATCCGCGCCTTTTTCTATTACATCATTAACATTGTCTAAATTTATGCCGCCATCAACTTCTATCTTGTAATTGTATCCATTTTCTTTTCTAAGTTTGTCAAGTGCCTCTATTTTTTCTAGCGCTATTGGCATAAATTTTTGTCCGCTTAAACCTGGCTCTACGCTCATAACCAAGAATATATCCACATCATGCGCATAAATCTTTATATCCTTAATGGCAGTCTGTGGTTTAAAGGAAAGCCCTGCTAAAAGTCCTGCTTTTTTAATTTTTGCCATGCACTCCACTATATCTTCCTTATTTTTAAAAGCTTCATAATGCACTGTGATTATATTAGCTCCTGCTTTGATATACTCATCAATAAACATTTTAGGCTCATGACACATAAGATGCACATCTAGCATAATTAAACTATTTTGATTGATATTTGATACCAAGCCTGCATCATAAGTTTTATTTGGCACAAATTTGCCGTCCATTATATCACAATGTAAAAAATCGGCCTTGCCTTGCAAAAACTTGGCTTGCTTTATAATCTCTTCATAGTCTTTGATAGGGTCAGTTGAGACACTTACAAAAATATTTTTTTTCATATAAACCTCTTAAAACTTTTTATTTAATTTTAATTCTTGTAAAATTTTTAGATAGCTATAATATCTCTCGTATGGAATTTTACCAGCATTTACATAGTCTATAACTCCACATGAATCGCCATTTTCATGAAGACAACTTCGATATTTACATTTTTCTAAGGCCTCTAAAAAATCAGGATAATAGCTGGCAAGTTCCCTTTCGCTTATAGAGCAAACTCTCCCTAAATCTAGCATGGAAAATCCTGCAGTATCAGCAATGTAGCCCTTCTCAAATTTATATAGGTTTACAATCCTAGTTGTTTGCTTGCCACGGTTAATCTTCTTAGATAGTTCTCCTATTTGTGCAAGGCTATCTTTTTTCAATGAGTTAATAATTGAACTTTTACCAACCGCACTTTGTCCTGCCATCGCACAAATGCCTTCAATATTTTTTTCAAGCGATTTTATATCGCCTTTTTCAGCAGAGACGATCAGCACGCTATAATATTTTTTATAAATGTCCTCTATCTCTTTTATAAATTCTTTTGAGGCGATATCGCTTTTGTTTATCACAATAATTGGCTCAATACCTTTTATTATTGAATAAATTATTATTTTATCTACTAAAATTAAATCGGGCTTAGGAATAGGAGCGATAATTATAAACATTTTGTCAACATTTGCAAGCGGTGGTCTTATCAGTTTGTTGCGGCGCGGCAAAACTTTAGTGATAGTTTTATCATACTCAACAATGTCACCAACAAAAATGCCACTTTCTTTGGTCTTGCCGCTTGGTAAAAGTTGGAGAAGTTTTCCTTCACTTTCCACAGTAAAAAGATTTGCATTTTTTGTTATTATCCTGCCCTGCATAAGCTCCTTTTTTATTCTTATATAAATTTTAATTTTTTTATCTCAATTAGTCAAATGCTTTTAACTATTAGCTAATATCTTGTTTCTAAGTTGTCCGCATGCGCCTTCAATATCTTCACCCATAGTTCTTCTAACTGTCGCACTTACCCCCTCTTTTTTCAATAGGTCGACAAATTGATAGGCAAAGAGCCTTGTCGTTTTCTTTAAAGGTCTTTGTGCCACCTCGTTAAGCACTATAATATTGAAATGACATAATAGTCCCTTTGTCAAATCGCGCAGCCTCTTTACATCTTCACCAGAGTCGTTGACATCTTTAATAAGTGTGTATTCAAAATAAATCTTTCGTTTGGTCTTATTATAATAGTTTTTGCAAGCATCTATAATTTCTTTAATTGAATATCTTTTAGCTATTGGCATAATTTGAGCGCGCTCTTCATCGGTGCTTGCATGAAGAGAGATTGTCAAGGTGATATTAAACTCTTCTTGCGCAAGTTTGTATATTTTATCGACTAGCCCACAAGTTGAAAGAGAGAGATTTCTTTCGCTGATATTTAACCCCTTAGCAGAAGAGGCTAGCCTTATAAATTTTACCACATTGTCATAATTGTCAAGTGGCTCACCAGAGCCCATAAGAACAATATTGGTAATTTTCCGCTCTTTTTTGCTGCCACCAAGGTGTCTATTGACAAGAAGAAGTTGCCCTAATATTTCACCAGCAGTTAGATTTCTAGCTAGTCCGCCAATAGTTGAAGCGCAAAACTTACAGCCCATTCTGCAGCCAACTTGAGTGGACAGGCATATACTATAGCCATATTTATATTTCATAAGCACACACTCGACAATGGCTTTATCAGGATAGCTTATAATAAATTTCATTGTGCCATCTTTGCTCTTTAACATATGAAAAATCTCATATTTAGGATACTGCTCTTCAATAATACTTTTAAGTCCTTTGGGCAGGTTGGAAATTTCAGATATACTCTTTGCACTATAAATAGCATCAAAAAGCTGGTCCGCCCTAAATGCTGGCAAGCCCATCTTTTTTACAAAACTCTGCAGTTCGCTATAACTTAAATCAGCTAACATTTTACCTCTTTATTTAAAATTTCGCGATGACCATTTAAAAAATCACTTCCAGTCATTCTCTTCCCTGATGGCGCAACGCATAACATTATCTCTATAGCTCCCTCTTTGCAACCTACCACAAAATGTTTCTTATCACTTGCAATCATCCCTTGTGACACTTGTCCAGTATAGAGAGCGGCTTTTAAAATTTTGATTTTCATATCTTGCACACATAAGAAACAGCCCACAGTTTCGCCAAGTGCTCGAATTTTATTAAGCAAACTACAAGCGCTCTTGTTAAAATCAAGTTTGCCATCTTCACTTGTAAACTTTTTGGTATATGTTGCCTTGTCATTATCTTGCGCTACAAACTCTGCCTTCCCATTTTCAATTTGACTAATTGCCTTTAAAAGCAGCTCTCCGCCAAGCGCTGCCATTTTCTCTTCAAGCTCGCTATAATACTGCCCTTCAATATCAATTTTGTCTTGTGCCACGATATCTCCGCTATCAAGCTGCCTTACAACTTTCATAATTGTAACCCCGCTTACTCTATCTCCATTTAAAATAGCACTTTGAATGGGCGATGCCCCTCTATATTTTGGGAGCAAGGAAGGATGAACATTGAGAGTGAGTTTAATATCTAAAAACTCTTGAGGCAAAATTTGGCTGAAAGATGCCACAACTGCGATATCATAATCTAATTTTTTTATCTCTTCTAAATGATTTTTGACCTTGTCATAGCATAGAACTTCCAAATTTTTAGATAAGGCATATTCTTTTACAATAGTAGGCTTTAGTTTGTAGCCTCTTCCGCTTGGACTATCAGGTTGAGTGATTAGCGCTACAACATTTTGTCCGCCTTCTAGCAACTTTTCAAGAACAATCTTTGAAAATTTGGAGCTGCCTAAAAATAATATTTTCATTCTTCCTCCAATTTATAAATAAATTATTTTTTAAAAATATTTTTTATTTAATAATAAATGTTTTTAATTTATTTATTATTTTTTTTATTTATTAATTATTTTTTAATTAATATATATAATTAAAATTAATTTTTAATATTATTTTTATTATTTTAAATATTTATTTTAAATTTATTTTCTATTTTGTTTTAAATAAATATCTTTGTCAAGGCAATTATCAATAAATAGAATGCCATTCAAATGGTCAATTTCATGACAAATGCATCTTGCAAGCCACTTCTCTCCTGTCAAAGTAAAAGGATAGCCAAATCTATCAAATGCCTTAACGGTAATTTGATATGGCCTTTTAACTCTTCCTCTAAAATTTCCAACCGAAAGACAGCCCTCTTGTTCAATATCTTCACCCTTTTTTGCTGTGATCACTGGATTTATAAGTTCGATAAACGCATTGTTGACTTCAACAACGATTGCCCTTCTTAAAATCCCAACTTGCACAGCCGCAAGTCCCATGCCGTCACTTGCATGCATGGTCTCTTTCATATCATCAAGAAGCTGCCAAAGACTTTCATCAAAGTCTTTGACTTCTTTAGATTTCTTTCTAAGAATTTCCTCTCCTACTTTAACAACTTTTCTTGTTGCCATATTTTAACTCCTTTTAAGATAAATTTTGTGGATTTGTTTCAAAGTAGACGGTATCTTTTGAATGACTGTTTACAATATCAAAGATTTTTTGTTCAATCTCCTCTGCTCTGTCATTTTTAAGGCGCATCATAATTTGATAACGGTATTTATCTGCAATTCTTTGAATAGGTGATTTCATTGCGTCAAGATAAATAAAATCTTGCTGGTAGCTTTCTCTCAATTTGCTTATTTCATTATAGCACACTTT
>CASDQU010000027.1 GCA_949282835.1 uncultured Bacillota bacterium
AATATAGCTCATGGGTGTAATTCTATTATAGCAACTCGCCTTGCCTTGGCGCAAGGCGATTATGTCATTACAGAGGCGGGCTTTGGCGGAGACCTTGGTGGAGAAAAATTTTTTGATTGCCTATGTCAACTTTTTGGACTAGAGCCAAGCTGCGTAGTGATAGTTGTCACAGTTAAAGCGCTGTTCTTGCATGGGGAAGGCGATTTAAGCAAAGGCCTCGATAATCTCGAAAAACACATTGAAAATTTTAAGAACATCTTCAACCAAAATGTTGTCGTTGCGATAAATAAGTTTGATGGAGACAAAGAAAGTGACATTCAAATGATCAAGGAGTTTTGCTCTTCGCTTGGCGTACCATGTGAACAGGCAAGTCCTTATAGCGGCAACGAAAAAGATAATGTCGCTTTAGCCAAAACGGTAATGGCAGCCTCTCAAAGTAAACCTAAAGTTAAATTTGCTTATTCACTAGATCAAAAAATCGAAAATAAAATTTATGATATTTGTACAAAGATTTATGGCGCGAAAGATGTCCAATTTTCTCCAAAGGCATTAGAAAGTATAGAGAAATTTCAGTCTATATCTAAGGGCTATCCTGTAATAATTGCCAAGACTCAATATTCGCTGTCAGATAATGATAAACTGCTTGCTCGTCCAAAAGATTTTGTCATTCACATTCAAGATGTAGAAATCAAAAACGGAGCAAAATTCTTAGTGGCAAAAGCTGGCAATATATCTTTAATGCCAGGACTACCTAAAGAGCCTAACGCCTGCTTTATTGATGTAACAAAAAGCGGCAAGATTTTAAATATAAAATAAATATTTTTTAATTATTTTTTATTAAAATATTATAAAAAAACATAAAAAATAAAATAAATAATCAAATTAATAAAATCCTAAATTATTTAATTATTTTTTTAAATTATTTTTTTGAATTTATTTATTTTTAATTAATTTATTTTGTTTAATAATATTTTATTTTTAAAAACTTATTTTAAAAATATTTTTTATATCCAAATTATATTGTCAACAATTCTTATATATTTGACAAGAAAAAGATGTGATGGTATAATAAGCCTATGTTAGAATTAAAAAATTTAAATTTTGCTTCAAGCGAAACTACAAGTGAAAAAGAAATCTTAAGAGATATAAACTTGACGCTTGAGGACAATAAAATTTATGCTATAACCGGCCCAAATGGAAGTGGAAAGTCTACTCTTGCAAAGCTAATCATGGGGATAATCTCGCCTACTAGCGGCAAGATCATTTTTGATGGCAAGGATATCACTTCTCTTGATATTGATAAAAGAGCAAAACTTGGAATAAGCTATGCCTTTCAAACTCCTATAACTTTTAAGGGGCTTAAAATCCGCGATCTTTTAGATGTTGCAAGCGGAAAACAAAATAATTTTGGACAAATTTGTGATATTCTCTCAAGTGTGGGACTGTGCGCTAAGGACTATATCAACCGCCCTCTTGATGCTAGCCTTTCTGGAGGCGAGCTGAAGCGCATTGAGATAGCCATGGTTCTTTGTAGAAATGCCAAGCTCAACATCTTCGATGAACCAGAAGCTGGCATTGATCTATGGAGCTTTGACAACCTAACCGATATCTTTAAAGCGCTTAAATCAAGTACGAATATCATAGTAAGTCACCAAGAGAAAATATTAGAGCTAAGCGATTACATCATTCTTATGAAAAATGGGCAAATAGAAAAAATGGGTAGCAAAGAGGAAATGCTATCTTCTATAAAAATTTCTAAGTGCAGCCGTTTAAAGAGGTGAAAATGAACGAGATAGAGAAAAAGTTACTTGAAAAAATTGCTGACTTGCACTCCACACCAAGTGGAGCTTTTAACATTCGCAAAAATGGCACTACTTTAAATCGTGCATGTACTAAGGAGATTGATATCATTCCTAAAAAAGATAAAAATGGCATAGATATTAAAATTAAAGATGGCACTCAAAACAAAAGTGTTCACATCCCTGTGATAATCACAGTTGGTGGACTTAACGACCTTGTCTATAATGATTTCTATATAGGCAAAAATTGCGATGTGGTGATTGTTGCTGGCTGCGGCATTCATAATGCCACCTGCAAAACAAGTATTCATAGCGGCATACATTCTTTTCATATTGACGAAAACAGCAAGGTTAAATATATTGAAAAACATGTTGGCGAAGGCAATGGTAGCGGTGGAAAAGTTTTAAATCCTGTTACAAAAATATATTTGAAAAAAAACAGCCAAATGCAACTTGAAACGCTACAACTTGGCGGAGTTAGCTCAACCATGCGAAAAACAAATGCCATAATTGGAGATAATAGCTCGCTAAAAATACAAGAAAATATTTTGACTACAGACAGCCAGACGGCAAAAACTATCTTCAATGTGACACTTAAGGGTGAAAATAGCAGCGTGGAAGTTGTAAGCCATAGCGTTGCAAAAGACAGCTCTTTCCAAGAGTTTAAATCTAATATTATTGGCGAAAATGTTTGTTTTGGCCATGTTGAATGTGACGGAATTATGCTTGGAGATGCAAGAATTGTGTCTCTGCCTATGATAGACGCACGAAATAGCAATGCCTCTCTTGTCCATGAAGCCGCAATAGGCAAAATAGCTGGCGATGAACTTGTAAAACTTATGACGCTTGGACTAAGCCAAAAAGAGGCAGAAAATATGATTATAAACGGCTTTTTGCTAGGCTAAAAATCTCTCAAAGCAGATATCTTATCTGCCCAGCTTGTAGACAGACAAATCAGACTGTTCAAAAACAAGCGATGCAAGGGG
>CASDQU010000028.1 GCA_949282835.1 uncultured Bacillota bacterium
AGCTAGTATTATAAACAACATACTAAATATCAAAAATCGTTTCATTTTTCAATCTCCTCTTCTTTAGTGTTTTCAAAAATATTCTTTTTATACTGATAAGCCTAGCTTTATAAATGCAAACAAAAAAGAATATTCCTAAAATAAAATTTAGAGTAAAAATTAGACCATATTTTATAAATAATAATTCTCTTTTACTGAAACAAAGTTTAATTTGATAGCTTGATAATTACTATGTGATGGCACAATTTATTATGTTTTTGCGTTGGCAAAATTATTAAGACTTTTAAGTTTTCATCACATAACTTAAATTACCAAAATCACTTTAGCATTGAAAATAAGGAGTAAAATTTCTTCGCATACGCATACACAAAGCAAAAACAAAATTGCCAATAGTAACAACTTAGTCTTTTGTTTTGAAGTTTTGTAAGTCTGATAACATCTGTTTTCGCGAAAGGTTTTTGCCATAGTTAGATAAAATAAAGTCATGATAGCAAGCACAACAATCTGACATGGCAAGGCAACGATTATTGAAACAATGACACCTGAAATGCCATATAAGGCTATCATAAGAGAGATATATAGTCCTAATAGATAACTGCGATAAATTAAAAGAAGTAAGGCTACTGGCGAAAACCATTTTGTAAATGAGCAGCCAAATAATAATAGAGTTATTAAAAGCATTGAAAAAAGTCGGGTAAAAAAACTGGAAGCGCTAATACTGTTTGAGCTTATATTGACAACACCGAAATTGTCATTAATATCATAACTCCCCTTTGTCTTAACCGCCACTATAATGCCTGTAATAAATGTTATAATCATTAAACTAGAAAAAATAATCAAAGCTATTTTTCTTTCTTTAATAAGGTCTATAATAAAATCAAAAGCATTTCTAAATACACGATTTTTGTTATTTCTTGTCATATTCATAATTTATGTATTTAACAACCAAAAAAGAACATTATCATTTAAATGACAACTAATAAAAAATTAAACCTTTCTTTGCTTTTAGAAAGGCTTTTTTTAATTAACTATTATAAAACTTTTTTATTTTTATCATCTTTCCCACTTGCAAAAGCTGGCTATAGACTAGTTGTAGCTAATTTTTGAAAAATTTATATAAAGTTAATTGTACTCGGTCTCAAATATAAAGTTAATTGGACTTGGTCGCAAATTTAGAATACTTAATTAGTCTATTTGTCAAAAATTATTTTAATAAATTTCAAGCAGTTTTTCTGCAAGTGCTTTTACATGTTCATAAGTAAGACCGCCTTGAATATAGGCAATATATGGCTCTCTAATTGGCCCATCGCATGATAGCTCTATTGATGCTCCCCCCACAAATGTGCCCGCAGCCATTATGACTTGGTCTTTATATCCTGGCATATCCCAAGGCATTGGAATAACATAGCCATCAACAGGAGAACAAGTTTGGGTAGTTTGCACAAATTTTATAAGATCTTCTGCCCTGTCAAAAGATATTGCTTTAACTATATCTTGCATTATTATATCATTCGCTGGCGTTACCTTAAAGCCTTTTTCTTCCATAACGCCGCCAATCAATAATGCCCCTTTTAAACTTTGAGCAACTACATGAGGCGAAAGGAAAAAACCTTGATAAAACATTCTATAGCCCATTTCATATGAGCCAACCTCCAGTTTTAAAGATGGATTTGTATATCTAGTGGCAATAAGGTCTATTGCTCTCTCGCTCCCTGCAATATAGCCTCCTGTTTGTGCCAGCCCGCCGCCAGGATTTTTAATAAGCGAACCCATTATTACATCTGCGCCGACATCGCTAGGCTCTAACCTGTCTACAAATTCACCATAACAATTATCAACTACAATAAACGAGCTTGGCGAAAGTTTTTTAATTAACTTAAACACTCCTTCCATATCACTAGGAGCTAAAGCTTTGCGGTCACAATATCCCTTTGAGCGCTGAAGATAGACAACCTTTGGTTTATATTTCTTTACCATTTTAGAAATTTTATCTTCATCAAAGCTGCTATCTTCCTTCAAATCGATTTGCTTATAAATAACGCCATAATCTTCTAATGAGCTGTTGCCTTTGCCAAAAATCGAACTTTGTATGGTATCATAAGGCAAACCTGTTATCGAAAGGATAATGTCTCCCTGCCTGAGAAGACCATAAAGAACTGTTGATATGGTATGAGTGCCACAAGTCAAATGAGGAGAGACGATGGCTTTTTGAGTATTAAAAGTTTTAGCAAAAACCTCTCCTAATCTATCCCGTCCCGCGTCTCCATAACCATATCCAGTCGAACCGCTAAAACACTGGCTTGATACCTTACATTCTTTAAAAGCATTTAATACTTTCTTTTGATTATAGAAAGCAATATCATCAATACGCTTAAATTGACTGGCAAGTTTTTTCTCTATTTCCTCTAAACTTTTAGCCATTTTCTAGCCTCCTTTTCTAAACTTAAAGCCCCGTTTTCTCTATTTTGAACATCAATATATGTCACATTATCCATCGACTTTAAAAAAGTTATCTGCCGTTTGGCATAATTTCTTGAATGTTGCTTTATAAGTGAAAGCATTGTGTTTTTATCAATTTCCTTTTTTAAATATGATGTCACTTCTTTGTAGCCAATAGCTCTCAACGCAGACAAATGATAGCCATAATTTGCAATAATGTTTTGCGTCTCCTCTATCAGCCCTTCTTCTATCATTCTTTCAGCGCGAAGATTAATTCGCTCATACAAACTTTGCCTATCCATGGTTAGAGCAAAAATTTTATATTCAAATTCATCATCTTTTTTTAATAAACTTTTTTGCCCGCCAAATGTAGCTATCTCCATCGCCCTGATTACTCTTATTTTATTATGTCTATCGGTTTTCTTAGCTAACTCGGCATTTATACTTGTAAGTCTATCATATACAGCCTCAAGTCCATCTTTTTCTATCTGTTCTTCTAACTCTTTTCTAAAATTCTCATGCCTTTGTGTGCCACCTAAATTGTAATTTTCAACTAAAGCTTTGATATAGAGCGCCGTTCCTCCTACAATTATAGGAAGATGATTTCTTTCACTAATTTCTCTAAGTTTACTTTTGGTATATTGTATAAACTGATGCACATTAAATTCCTCATTGGGCTGCAAGATGTCAATACCATAATGGCTTATACCTTGCATTTGTGCTTTGGTTATTTTGGCAGAGCCTATATCGAAATGTTTATAAACTTGGACTGAGTCAGCAGAAATAATCTCGCCATTAAACTTCTTGGCAAGATTTATTCCCATTTCACTTTTACCTACACCAGTAGCTCCTAAAATTATTAAAACCTTTTTCATTAAACTATTCTTTTAAACATCTTTTCAAAATCTTTCTTAGTAAGAACAAGAGCAATAGGTCGTCCATGCGGACAAAGCATAACACCCTTTCTTACATTCTCAATCAAATAAGCACACTGCTCTTTATCTATTTGGTCGCCTGCCTTGATAGCATGTTTACATGCTGTTTGGCATAGTTTATCATGAATAAAATCGCTAGCCTTTTTGTATAAACCTGCACTTTCTTTTACCAGCTCATCAACAAAACACTCAAGTTGCATATCACATAGTAAATATGGCACACTTTTAATTTTAAAGGAGCTGCCTTCTTTTTCAATATCAAAGCCAAGAGCTTTTAACTGCGGCAAGATTTCTTCTATAAAACTTGCCTCTTTGATACCCACATTAAATTCAAAAGGAGCAAGTAAAGATTGTGAGGCATTGCCTTCATCCACCACTTTTAGCAGTTTATCATATAAAAGCCTTTCATGTCCAGCATGTTGATCAATAAAATATAGTTTATCTTCAAGCTCTACCACAATATATGTGTTAAATACAGTGCCTAAAATCTTCATTTCATCTTTTACACTGCTATCAAAAAATTTCTTGGTAGAATTTTCAATTTCACTTGTGAATTTTTCGCCAGATTGATCAAAGAATATTGTTGAATCATCGTTACTTGAAAGAATATATTTATTTTTAATAGTCAATTTTCTTAAATCTGAAAAATCCTCATCTTCTGGATTTGTTTCACTGTCTGTATCAACTTTCTCAACCTTGATGTCAAATTCTTTTGGTTTAAAAATTGGAGCATCTCTATCAAACAAATCTATTGAATAACTTTTCCCTTCGGTTGGCGAAATTCGTTCGTTAGATTTTTTATATGTTGGATTTGTTCCTTCTATATTAAACTCACTTCTATTGTCCACCTCTTCTTTTTCAACATCTTTATACTCACTAAAATGCAGGCTTTTAAAATCTGCAATTTGGTCTACCGAAAGTAAAGCATTTTCAACAGACTTTCTTATAATTGAGAAAATCTTATTAGGATTTTCAAACTTAACTTCTCTCTTAGAAGGATGAACATTGACATCAACACAATCACAAGGAAGTGTTATAGAAAGCACATAAATAGGAAATCGTCCTTTCATCAAAAATGACTCATATACCCCTTGCACTGCCTGCGATATTAAATAATTTTCAACCCATCGGCCATTGATAAAAAGTGTTTGATAGGTTCTATTACTTTTAGAAATCTTAGGTTTTGTAATAAAGCCGCCAACTCTATAACCATTATCTTGATAGTCAACTTCAATCAAATTTTCATAGACCTCGCGACCATATATCGTATATATTATGTCTTGCATACTACATGATGTAGTGTTATATATCTCTTTTCCGTCAACATAATAGATAAAACTGATATCGCTATGAGATAACATAATCTTTTGAATTATATGAGTAATTTCACTTTCTTCAAGTTTATCTCTTCTAAGAAATTTAGCCCTAGCAGGAGTATTATAAAAAAGATTTGAACAGCTGATTGTTGTCCCCCTCTCCCTAGCAATTTGCGTTATATCGCTAGCATCGCCGCCCTCTACTTTAATCATATAGCCTATATTTGAATTCTCGGTTTTAGATGATAGTCTAACCTGACATACTGACGCTATACTTGCAAGAGCCTCACCTCGAAAGCCTAAACTTATGATATTGTCAAGGTCATCAACATCTTTTATTTTACTTGTGGCATGCGGCAAAAAGGCTAATGGCAAATCCTCTTTGTCTATACCGCAACCATCATCGGCTACAGTGATATTTTTCTTGCCACCCTGTTCAATTTCTATTCTAATATGTTTTGCCCCAGCATCAATGCTATTTTCCACCAATTCTTTTACTATCGAAGATGGTCTTTCAACCACTTCTCCAGCTGAAATTCTGTTAAATACAGCTGGCTTTAAAAGATTAATCTTCATTTGCCTCCTCCTTGGCTTTAGCACTTAAATCACTTAAAATATCAAAGGCATACATAGGTGTTATATTATTCATGTCTACATCCTTTAAAATCGACAAAATATTCAATGCAACTTTACTATTTATCTCCGCTTTTGATTTGTCTTCTTTGAATATATTCAAATCTAATTTTTGATTTACCTTTTCAAGGTCTTTTGAAATTTCTTTGGCTCGCGATAATACCTCTTTTGGAACACCAGCAAGCTTGGCAACTTCAATACCAAAACTTTTATTCGCGCCACCTCTAACAATTTTTCTTAGGAAGATTATTGTATCATTAAATTCTTTTACCGATACTTTATAGTTTTTTACACCTCCAAGCACTCCTTCAAGCTCGGTTAATTCATGATAATGAGTTGCAAACAATGTCTTGGCATGAAAATATTTTGAAATATATTCTATAACTGACCATGCAATACTGAGACCGTCAAATGTCGAAGTTCCTCGACCGATTTCATCAAGTACTATTAAACTTTTATCAGTTGCATTTGCTAAAATGTATGCCACTTCACTCATTTCAACCATAAATGTACTTTGACCAAAAGCAAGGTCATCGCTTGCTCCCACTCTAGTAAAAATTCTATCTGTGATTGGTATATGTGCTTCCTTGGCCGGCACAAAACTGCCTATATGAGCAAGCAAGGTTATTATCGCTACCTGTCTCATATATGTACTTTTGCCTGCCATATTAGGCCCTGTAATGACCATTATTTTATTTTCATCATCATCAAGCAAGGTGTCATTGGCTACAAATGTTCCCCTTTCAATATACTGCTCAACAACTGGATGTCTACCATCAACAATTTTAAGAATTTTATTGTTCGCAGATACCACAGGTTTGACATAGCCATTTTTAACTGCTACTATGGCAAGTGAAAGCAACGCATCGATATTTGCCACGGCTGATGAAATTTGTTGAAATGTTTGAATATATTTACTTAATAGATTTTTTATCTCTCCAAATATTTGCATTTCAAGGTCGTAAGCTTTCTCTTCCGAACCTAAGATTTTATCTTCTATAACTTTAAGGTCAGGCGTAATAAATCGCTCGCCGTTTGCAATCGTTTGTTTTCTTATATATCTAATTGGCACTTTATCAAGTTGGCTTTTGCTAACTTCTATAAAATATCCAAACACACGATTATTATTGACACGAAGATTTTTAATTCCAGTCTCTTCTATCTCTTTGCGCTCAAGCTCTTTAAGCCAGGTTGAGCCCAATCTCTTAGCCTGCCTATATTCGTCAAGTTCTTTGTTAAAGCCCTCTTTTATAAAGCCGCCATCTTTCAACATATGTGACGCCTCTTCGCTAATCGCCTCATCTAGCAATTTGGCAACTGAAGAAACATCAACTAACTCATCTCTATACTTAATTAGATATTTACTGTTTACACTATTTAGCGCCTCTTTAAGTCTAGGCAAAGCTTGTAGCGATCTTTTTAGGTCTACCATGTCTTTTGGTGTGACATTGCCAAATGCAACTTTTGCTGTAAGTCGCTCAATATCGGCTATTTCTTTCAATATGTCGCTAACTTTATCTCGCACTATGATTTTTTTGACATACTCCTCAACCGCTTCAAGTCTATTGTTGATAATTTTGGCATCTTGTAATGGTTGATCTAACATTCTTCGAAGAGTTCTTGCTCCCATACTGGTACTTGTCTTGTCTATTACCCACAAAATTGAACCTGTCTTTCTTCTATCTCTATTATTTTCAACAATTTCGAGATTTCTTCTTGTATTTAAGTCGATAATCATATAATTTGTATTTCTAACCACATTAATTTTGTTTATATTTGATAGCGTTCTTTTTTGTGTTTCATTTAGATATTCAAATAATGCTCCTGCGCTTATGATAACCGCTTCTTGTCCCTTTAAGCCATAAACGGCTTCAAAATTACTGCCAAATTGCTTCTGAAGGTTTTCCATGGCTCTAGTTTTACTAAAAGCCCAATCATAATATTTAGTGAGTTTTTTCATACTTGAATAGGCAATAGGAAGATTATTGTAAAATTTAGCTGCCTCTTCATTCCCTATTATTTCTGAAGGTAATATTCTAGCAACCAAATCGGTGACATCTTTTTCTACAGATTGACCAGGCCAAATAACTTCAAATTCCCCTGTCGATATATCTACATAACTTAAGCCTATTTTATCACCATTTTTGTATATACAAAGAAGATAGTTATTCTTTTGACCTTCAAGCATTTCTTCGTCAATTAGTGTGCCTGGAGTTATAACTCTTACTACATCTCGCTCAAGAAGTTTTACACCTGGCTTTGGCTGCGTTAACTGCTCGCAAATTGCAACTTTATAGCCACACGCAATAAGCCTTGCAATATATGTTTTGATTGCATGATATGGCACGCCGCACATTGGCGCTTTGTCGGCAAGCCCGCATGATTTGCGCGTGAGTATCAAATCTAACGCTTGCGATGCCTTAATTGCATCTTCAAAAAACATTTCATAAAAATCGCCCATTCTATATAAAAGAATGCAGTCTTTATAGTTTTCCTTTATATCTAGATATTTTTTCATGGCTGGAGATAAATTTTCCTTGCTCATGACTTCCCCTCCTTTTGCATCCTCTTCTCAATAGCAAGAAGTTTATTGACGCGCTCTCTTTTGACTTTTTCGCTTATTTGGTCTGGCATATTGCTTGCAACTGTCCCCTCTCTTGGTGAATACATAAAGGCAAATATGCTATCAAATTTTGCTTTTTGTACTAAAGTACATGTATCATTGAATTCTTCCTCTGTCTCACTAGGAAAGCCTACAATGAAATCTGATGTTATTCGACAGTTTGGAATTTGTTGTCTGATTTTATCAATTATTTCTAAATATTTTTCGCGTGTATATCGCCTATTCATCAGTTTTAAAATACGATTATTTCCGCTTTGTGCTGGAAGATGAATAAATTTTTCAATCTTGTCTTCATTTTTTACCGCTTCGATGACATCATCTGTCAAGTCTTTTGGATGTGATGTCATAAAGGAAAGTGTAAAATTGCCCTCTATTGCGCAAATATCATGTAATAGTTTTGCAAATGTCACCTGTTTTTCAAGGTCTTTGCCATATGAATTAACATTTTGCCCTAAAAGAGTTATCTTTTTGTGTTTGCCTTCCCTAACGATTTCTTTAATCTCTTTTAAAATATTCTCTTCTTTTCTTGACTTTTCTCTACCTCTAACATAAGGCACAATACAATAGGTACAAAAATTATTACAACCTTGCATAATATTGACCCAAGCATTATCTTTATCTGACCTTTTATATGGCAATGTTTCGTCTAGTTCTCCCTCATTCAAAAGTTCAAATTGCCTGCCTTTTTTTACTGCCTCAACGTAATAACGCAGTTTTGGAATATTGAATGTGCCTATGACAATATCTACAAAAGGAAATTTTTGCATAAGTTTTTGAGCGGTCTGCTCTTTTTGTGTCATACAACCACAAACAGCTATTATAAGCTCTTTATTCTTCTTTTTTAATCTTTTTAAATTTCCAACATTGCCAAAAACTCTATCTTCAGCCCCCTCTCGTATGGCACATGTGTTAAACACAATAATATCTGCTTCATTTCTGTCGTTAGCTAAAGTATAGCCCATATTTTCAAGAATAGCAGCTATTTTCTCAGATTCATGCACATTCATTTGACAACCGTAAGTTACTACAAAATATTTCATTTTCTCTCCGCAATATAAGTAAAGCACTTTTTAACCTATTTTCATGTTAAAAAATGTCGCTTCTTTACAATTATACAATAGAATGTCAAAATTTTCAAATAAAAATTATTCTATATAACAAATAATTTAATGAGTTTGTAACATAATAACAACAATGAAAAAAAGTTTAAAGTGGATTTTCTTGGCTATTTTCTTTATTGTCTTAGCTGCATTACTTGCTGCTGGGTTTTATATTTCTTCCATTTATGTCAATGCTAAAGCCATGGCGATTGACGAAAATGCTCTTTCCTCTTCCTTTGTAAACATTGAAGTTTATGATAATGAAAATAAACCTATAAAAGAAGATAATGAAATTAATAAGCAATATGTCAAAATTGAAAATTTAACTGATAATACCAAAAACGCCTTCATATCTATTGAAGATAAAAACTTTTATAATCATAACGGAGTAAACTATAAACGCATGGTTAAAGCGCTTATAAACGATATTAAAGCCCGCAAGCTAAAAGAAGGCGCTTCTACAATAACTCAGCAACTTGTAAAAAACACACAGCTTACCTCTGATAAAACTATTGAGCGGAAAATCAAAGAAATTGCCCTTGCTCAAAAGTTGGAAAAACGATATAGCAAAGATGAAATTTTGGAAAAATATTTAAATATTATTTATTTTGGTAACAACTGTTATGGCATTGAAGCAGCGTCAAACTATTATTTTTCTAAATCAGCCAAAGACCTCTCGGCTGGTGAAGCTGCCACACTTGCTGCAATAATAAAATCGCCAGCCAAATATTCTCCTACTAAAAACGCTGAAAATTGTCTAAAAAGACGCAATCTTGTGCTAAGCGAAATGTATAAAGACCAACATATTAAAACTGATGAGTACAATCTTGCAGCTAGTAAACCTTTATCACTCAAGATAAATGAAAAGCCCAAAAACAAGTTAAACTCATACAGCCAAAGCGCGATTGATGAGGCTGTATCTATTTTAAAAATCCCTGCCAAAACTATCGCTTTAAGAGGCTATAAAATATACACCTATCAAGATAGTAAAAAACAAGAGGCTCTTTCAAGCGCTATCGATATTGATAATCTTAATTGCAATAGTGCGGCTATAGTTATAGATAATAATAACCATGCTGTTCAAGCATATGTCGGCTCAAGCAACTACAAAATTTTAGACGCAAAAAGACAGCCCGGCTCTTGTATCAAGCCTGTCCTTGTCTATGCTCCAGCTCTAAATGAAGATATAATTTATCCTTGCACTCCACTGCTTGATGAAAAGACAACTATATCTGACTATTCTCCAAAAAATATTGGAGATATTTATCGCGGATATGTGAGTGCTAGAGAAGCATTATCCAAATCTATCAATATACCTTCGGTAAAAGTACTTTCCTATGTTGGAATTGATAAAGCAAAATCATATGCTGAAGATATGGGCTTTGTGTTCGATGAAAAAGATGATAGTTATTCTTTGGCTCTCGGCGGCATGACTTATGGAGTAAATTTACTGCAACTTGCCTCAAGTTATTCAACTTTTGCAAATAACGGTAAATTTGCCTCGGCAAAGTTTGTATCATTTATTACCGACAAAAATAATAAGCTTATCTATATAAATAAGCCTCAAGAAAAACAAGTTTTAAGAGAAGATGTAAGCTATCTTATTACTGATATGCTAAAAACTTGCGTTAAAAGTGGCACTGCAAAAAAACTGGCAAGTTTAAATAAAGAAATAGCAGCCAAAACTGGTACAGTTGGAAAACCCAATTCTGAGCAAAATCTTGATGCGTGGAATGTGTCCTATACTAAAGCGCAAACTGTTTGTGTATGGCTTGGAAATCTAGACAATACTCCAATTCCATATGCTGGCGGAAATCAGCCAACTGAAATAGCACGCAACTATTTTAGTCAAATTGAAGACAATTCTCACTTTACTATGCCGTCAAGCATTGTTGAAAAAGAAATTGACGCAACAGAGCTTTATGAAAATCATAGAATAATTCTTGCAGGCAGTAGTACACCTGAGCGCTACACGCAAAAAGAATTATTTTCTAGATTTAATTTGCCTACTGATATTTCAAATAAATTTACTAATATGGAAAAACAAAGTTTTAAAGGTAAAGTAATTGGCAGTAATGCAGAAATTGAGTTTGATGCCAAAAATTATATTACATATCTTTTCAAAAGCAATGGTATAACTTTGAAAGAAATAAGCGGGCTTAATAGCAAACAAAAGGTTATTTTGCCACTAAAAAGCCAAAAACAAACGATTACAATAGATTATTATATTACCATTAATCCAGAGGTAAATGCAAGCGAAGAGATAACTTTTGTTAAATCTAAACAAGCCTCACAATCTAAAGATAAATGGTTTATATAAGCTAGAAAAAATAAATGCCATATGACATTTATTTTTTCTAGCGATTTTAATCAAAATTATTCCTCAGTCTTGTCTGATTTTATACCATAAGCTTCTTTGACTTTGTCAAAAATTTCATTATATATTTCTTTATTTTGTTCAAGATATAACTTTACATTTTCTTTGCCCTGTCCAATTTTTTCATCATTATATGAGAACCAAGAACCTGATTTTTTGATTATATCTTTATCAAGAGCAAGGTCAATTACGCAGCCCACCTGACTAACGCCCCGTCCATAAACTATATCAAACTCAGCAGTTCTAAATGGAGGAGCAAGTTTATTTTTAACAACCTTAACTACCGTTCTATTGCCTATAATTGTTGCGCCATCTTTAATGGTATCTTTCTTTCTAACATCAAGTCTAATACTAGAGTAGAATTTTAGAGCCTTGCCTCCAGTAGTAGTTTCAGGTGAGCCAAATAAAACTCCCACTTTTTCTCTTAACTGATTGATAAAAATGACAGTGGTTTTACTTTTATTTATTATGCCTGTAAGTTTTCTCAAAGCCTGGCTCATCATTCTTGCCTGTAGTCCAACATGGCTTTCGCCCATTTCTCCATCTATTTCAGCTTTAGGAGTAAGCGCAGCAACAGAGTCAACAACAACAATATCTACCGACCCAGATTTAACAAGAGTTTCACAAATATTTAATGCCTGCTCACCGTTATCTGGTTGTGATATCAACAATTCATCAAGCACAACTCCTAATTTTTCAGCATAAGTAGGGTCAAGAGCATGCTCGGCATCAATAAAGGCTGCCGTACCACCCATCTTTTGTGCCTCTGCCACAATATGAAGAGAGACAGTTGTCTTCCCTGAAGACTCTGGCCCATAAATTTCAATCACCCTTCCTCTTGGTATTCCGCCTATGCCAAGTGCTATATCAAGTGTAAGGCAACCAGTAGGAATAACATCTATAGGCTCGTTAACATGGTCGCCAAGTTTCATAATTGCCCCTTTGCCATATTGCTTTTCAATTTGAAGAAGAGCCTGCTCAAGCGCTTCTTTCTTGCTATCTTTTTTTACATCTTTCTTTTCCATAAGTATCCCCTTTATTTATTATTTTACCATAGCTTTTTTTTATTTCAAAACATTTATTATATTGTTATATCATTTTGCCTTAATTTTTTTGCAAGATTAAATAGTACCGCATTTTTAGCCATCTCCAAACTAATTTTATGGTCAGTTTTAAAAATGTTTTTATAAAGAAAAATCTCGTTACCATAGCATATTGCAAACTGATAGCAATCTTCAATCTCTCCCTCTTGTCTATACACTAAAAGTGCTATCTCACAGGACAATTCTTTTTTAAAATTCAAAGCTTTTTCATATAACATATCCACATCTTTACACTCGGTATAGTCAAACTTGGCTTTTTCAAGAACGCTAGCAAAATCGCTATTTTCTTTAAAAAGTTGACTTGTAATTATACCATTTGTAGAGATTTCCCAAATAGCTATCTTATAATCTTTTAATTTTAATAGACGATAGACAATTAGGGCAAGAGTTAAGTCATTTTCACTGTAAATATATTGATTGAAAAATCTAGCAATTTCACCTTCAATTTCATGCCTTTTTTCTTTGTCACCTAAATAGGATAAATATATATGCGTAACCAAATTTTCATAGATAAGATGATACTCTAAAGTTTCAATTTGCTCTTTTATTATATTCAACTTTTCTACAACTTCATTTTCTCTTAGCCCAAACAAATGAAATTGACTATAATTTCTATTTTCTTCAATAAAAACATGCTCAAGCATATTTATATCAAATTCAATAGGAATAAATACAATATTTCGCTCATCATTGCCAAAAACCGCTATTTTATCCTCTATCACTTTCTTTTGTCTTCCAATGCAATCTATATTTGAATAAATCAACTGGTCAATATTTTTATTGTCACAAAAAATAATAAGGTTGTCTTTTTTAAGTGCTAATGAATAACTTTTATATTTTGTTATTACTATCTGGTTTATTTTCACCAAATATTTGCCGCACACTTGATTAAATTTGTTAAAATCAAAAGATTTGCGGCCATCAAAAATTCCACTTGAAAATATGAAAACCTTATATTCCATTTAACCCTCTTAAGCAACTTAATAATTTACAGCATACATAAACAATAGGCTCACCCTATTTTAAATTCAATAAGCAAATTTTATACAAGCTTACTTCTCTTCTTTTTGATTGTCTTTTTTCTCTTCATTTTGCTCTGACGCAAAAACCTTTCTATTTTTAATAAGATAGCTTGTGCCTGAATAGATAGTTAAAACTGTAGCAACCACTAACAAAATCATTAGAATAAATCTTACAACTGCAAGCGCGGTCTCATTCATGGCGGTTATTGAAATAATATCATCAAGAACAAAAGCAAAAATCATATATCCAGTAACGGCTACATATTGAACAGTTGCCTTTATCTTTCCGCTTTTTTCTGCAGCAAGTACCTTACCTTTGGCAGCCGCAATTTGGCGAAGAGCTGAAATGATAAATTCTCGTGCTAACATGATAATTACACATATAATTCCTAGCCAAGTTGGATAAACTACTGGAGCGCTACCTGTAAGAGGCCCGCTAATAATCAATATCATACCTGTCATGATTAACACTTTATCTGCTATTGAGTCAAAAAATTTGCCAAGGTCTGTAACCATATTATATTTTCTTGCTATGTATCCATCGACAAAATCGGTAAGACAGGCAATAACAAATATAATTGTTGCGACAAGCTTGCCATATGGAATAAAGTCAGCAAGATAGAAAAATATTATTATTGGCAATAACAATAGTCTAACAAGTGTGATTTTATTTGGTGCATTCATACCACTTCCCCCTTAAAATTATTTCCGTCAAAATCTATTAATTTAACTTCAATAAAATCATATAACTTTACATTACCATTATCTATTATTTTTATTCCAAAGTCAACTGTTGGAGACAATTTTTCGCTATGACAGTAAAATTCCCCACTATTTTCATCAAAACCATCTACAAGCACGGTAACCTTTGTTCCAATTAACTTTTGCATTTTATTTGTTGCGATTTGATGTTGCAACTTTGCTATCTTGTTTAATCTGTATCTTTTTATGTAACGATTAACCTGTTTTTTCATATAATAACTGGCTGTATTCTCTTCCCGATAATATGGAAAAAATCCGGCATAATCAAACTCACTGTCCTTGATAAAATCTACAAGCTTTTTAAAATCCTTTCTCCTCTCTCCAGGATAACCAACAATAAATGTTGTTCTTAGAGCAATTTGGCGATATTTAGTCTTGATTTTTTCAATTAGAGTTCTTGTTTCATTTTCGCCCAGTCTTCTGCGCATACTTTTTAAAATTTGGTCATCAATATGTTGTAATGGCAAATCAAGATATTTACACATCTTTGGATTATTAGCGATATATGAAAGTAGCTCATCACTAACCTTCTCTGGATAGGCATAATGCAATCTTATCCATTTTAATTCTTTAATTTTTGATAATTTATCGCAAAGTTTAATAAGTGCATTTTCGCCATGTAAATCTTCGCCATATCTAGTGGTATCTTGAGCTACTAAAATAAGCTCTTTTACCCCTCGTTTAACAAGCTCTTTTGCCTCTTCAACTAGCTGACCTATTGGCGTACTTTTATATCTACCTCTAATTCTAGGTATAGTACAATAGGAACAAGCATTGTTGCAGCCATCCGCTATCTTCAAATAGGCATAACTTGGCGTTGTGGTTAAAATTCTATCAAAATCTTTTATTGGTTTTGATTTTTCTACACCATACAATTCTTCTATTGTCTGGCATATATTTTCATTTTCTCGTAACCTTAAAAAACAATCAATTTGCGGAAAGTTTTCCTTCATATTTGCAAAAGCCCTTTCTGGAAAACAGCCTGTGACAATCACTTTTTCAATATTTCCATTTCTCTTTAATTTTTCTGCATATAAGATATTGTAAATTGCCTCTTCCATAGCAGGTTGAATAAATGCACAAGTATTAACAATAAGAATGTCGCTGTTTTCAACTTCTTCGGTGATAGTAAAACCATATTCTTTGAGTTTGCCTAGCATATACTCAAGGTCTACCCGATTTTTATCACAACCAAGGCTTATAGCTGATACCAGTTTTTTCCTAAGTTCTTCTTTAGTCATAGATATCTCCAAATATCGCATAAAATTCATCAATAGTTATATATACAGAGCGCTGTTTAGAGCCTTCAGCACTTGAAATATAACCTCGCTCTTCCATTTGGTCTACTATTCGTGCCGCTCTAGGATAGCCAATGGAGAGTTTTCTTTGTACCATTGTAGTGGAAGCCACACCATTATCAATGCAAATTTTAAGTGCTTGAGGCAAAAGTGGGTCAACACCGTTATTTTCTCCCCCGCCACCATTATTTGACTTGTTTGGATTATTAATAGCATTATTGGCTTCTTCATCAAATATTTCTTCGTTATTTGCCGTTATAAATGATACGATATCCTTTGTCTCTGGAGTATCGATAAAACAGCCTTGAAGTCTTTGAGGCTCAGAGTCGGCTGGCTTATAGAGCATATCGCCATTTCCAAGTAGTTTTTCTGCCCCTGTCGCACCCATAATAACTTCACTATCAACTCTGCTTGCCACTTTAAAGGCAATTCTTGCAGGTAAATTTGCTTTTAATGTGCCTGTTACAACATCGGTAGAAGGTCTTTGTGTGGCTAAAATTAAATGTATTCCAGCCGCTCTCGCCTTCCCTGCCAGTCTTCTAATTTTATCTTCAATCTCATTCTTGGCAACAGCCATAAAATCTGCAAATTCATCAAAGATAATAACTATATATGGCATTTTTTTAACTTTATATTGCAGTACTTTATCAAGTTTATTATATTCTATTATATTTCTAACGCGCTCTTCTGATATGAGCTTAAATCGCCTTTCCATCTCATCGACAGCCCACTGAAGTGCATTGACAGCCTTAGTTGGGTCGGTAATTACTCGTGGTACAACAAGATGAGGAAGCCCTTCATACATTGAAAGTTCGACTTGTTTTGGGTCTATTAAAATAAACTTTACTTCATCTGGTGAGGCTTTGTAAAGTATTGATGTTATAATTACATTTAAACATACACTCTTACCTGAACCAGTTGTACCAGCAACAAGAAGATGAGGCATCTTTTGCAAGTTGCATATTCTCACATTACCAGTTATATCCTTTCCTAGCGCAAAAGTTAAAGGAGAAGGACTAAGCGAAAATTCTTTTGACTGAAGGACATCTTTAATACTTACAGTCGCCACCTTGTTATTAGGAACTTCAATTCCCACAATACTTCGCCCAGGAATTGGCGCTTCAATACGAATTTGACCTTTCGCTGATAAAGCATATGCTATATCTGCATCAAGTGAAAGTATTCTCTTTACAGAAATACCTTCAGGCATTTCAATCTCATATCTTGTAACTGTTGGACCTATTACTACATTTTGAACTTTTGCAGGAACACCAAAGTTTTCAAGTGCATTTTCAAGAGCAACTCGCTTGAGTGGCACTTCATCATTAAATAATGAAAGGTCGTCTGATTTTGTAGTAATCAAATCTAATGATGGTCGTGTATATTTGTATGGTTTGATATTCTCTGTGGTTTTATCATCGTCAAGCTGTACAAATCTTTTCCTCTTGGCGATTTCGTCATTAGGTCTAAATCTATTTTCTGTCGGCTGTGAAGAAGCCTCATTTTGTTGAATAGAAAGATGACGGTCTCTATCTAAATTTAAAGCCCTGCTCCTATCTATATCTTGGCTAAATTTCCTATCACGCTCAAAGGATGTGTTATCATAAGTTTCCTCTTTAGGCTCTTCAAATGTGAAGTCGCTATCTTCCTCTTCAATATTAGGTTCTTCTTGTTTATCTTCGCTATGGTCGTCTTGCTCTACACTGCTAAAATCAATATATTCACTCTCTTCAGTTGACTGGCGTTCAAGTTTCTCTTGCATGGCAACTTGACGAATTATCTCTTCAGCCTCATTTGTTATTTCTTCTGGCTTAATAGTTGTCAAATTGCCTCTTGATGGTTCTTCTTCTGTGAAGTCATAATTTTCTTCTTGCAAATAGGAATTAGGTTGCAGCGAAGAGGAAGATTTTAACTTGTCAAGATTGTTATTTATCTCACTCGTAGAGAGATTATTATAGCTTTGCTCAAAAGTATTTTGCCTTGCCACGCTCTTTGGCTTTGATTGCATAAATTTTTCCATATCAACTTTTGGCGGAGATAAAAGATATTCTCTTATAGTCATGCCTTGCGGCAATTTGCTGTTTGTTTGGTCTTGTGGCAAAATTAAATTTTCTTGTGCTGAGTTTTTTACCTCGCGCGATGAATTTTCTCCTACAAAAGATTTATAGTTGCCAGCAAGTCCTAATTTTTCACGCGCGCTAAGCTCTCTTTTCTCTTGCTCTTTTAAATTCCCCTCTAGCATAACATTGACCGTCTCTTTATCGGTGGTTTTTTCTTGTGTCTTTTTTGTAAATCTTGGACTTAGCCTAGAATTATCATCTTCTTTCTCTTTTATTTGCAGCTTGATAGGTTTTTGTGCGTTTATTGTTTTTCTCACAGATAAAACAGCCTCTATAAAGAAAGCTAGTGAGGTGATAAATCCAATCGATAAAATTATATATGTGGCAGCAAGCCCCATGAGATAGGCAAAACTTGCCGGAAGAAAACCTATAAACATTCCACCAGCAGTGAATTGTTTGCTATAATTTAAAGCAATATATTCTCCATAGGTATGGCCATTTGGATTGCCTATTATTATTAGCTGTATAATTGCCAAAAAGAAATATAAACTCAAAGTCAAAAATATAGCATAAGATTTTGGCATGACATATTTTTTATTATTAAGTAAGGCTAGCGAAATTAAAAGTCCAAGCACACACAGAGGATAGACAAAAACGCCCAAAATCCCCAAGAAAAAATATTGAAGGTCAGGCACTAAGCTTGTAACAGAAAATAAAAATACTAGAGTAGAAAAAATAAGCAAAGTCCAGCCTAAAATAAATTTTATATTACCATTTGATTTTTTCTTGTTTTTATTGTTTACTTGAAAAGTAGCCATATTTTCCCTTTTTACAATTCTAATTCTCTTATAACTATAGCACAATTAAAAAATATTCTCAACTATCAGCTTAAATTTTTGAGAATATTTTTGTAATATTATTGTTTTTTTTGTTTATTAAGTTAAATGCCTATTGTTTGACTAACTGTAGTTAGATTAAAACCTTTAGCTTGTAAATGTTCAATTATTCGCGGCAAAGCCTCAACTGTACTTTGCGTTGGGTGCATTAAAATAAGGTCGCCGCCACCGGCATTTTTTATTGCTCTATTATAAATCAAATTCGCGTCATGATCGCGCCAATCTATGGTATCGCGCGTCCACATTATTGTCTTATAGCCAAGTGAATTTGCGCAAGATACCGTCAATTTATCGTATGCTCCGCTAGGTGGCGCAAACAACTCCATTTCAACTCCAAGAAGCTCTTTGATAATGGTGTGAGTTGTGGAAATTTCATTCAAGTTTCCCTCTTCGTCAAGTT
This sequence comes from uncultured Bacillota bacterium, assembly GCA_949282835.1. Classification (GTDB taxonomy): domain Bacteria; phylum Bacillota; class Clostridia; order Christensenellales; family UBA1242; genus Caccovivens. The sequence continues at coordinate 18,965 of CASDQU010000028.1, forward strand.
TGTCGTGGTCTTTATGATGATATCCATGATTGGCTAGCTCATGCCCTTTTTGATGTATTTTTATTAGATAATCTTCATTGAGCATTGCCCATGTACCACCTATAAAAAATGTGGTCTTAACATTGTAATTATCTAATATTTCCAGCATATCATCTAAATACTCTGTTCCCCAGTAAACATTGATCATAAGAGATATATTTTTACTACTTTTATCGCCATTATAATAGACGCCGCTTATCGCCGAAGTTGGAATTGTGTTTATTCCTGCAATTACCGCAAAAACTGCTATCACCCCCACAATTAAGCATATGCAAAGGTTGACAGCCCATTTATGAACCTTTATAACACCAAAATGAATTCGTCTCATAGCACATAATATGATTTAAGTTTGATATTTATGACATTTATTAAATGTGGCTTACAAAAATTATGCAACGCAAAATTGTGAATTTAATCGGTAAAGATATTATGAGAATAAAAAAACATAGCTAAGTTGCAGGCTATGTATGCCTGCCTATGGCAGGCTTTTAAATTGATTGAGTAACACTCTTACAATTATTCAAAATATAGTTTTCTAATTTGGAAAACTAAATGTCCGCAGATAGAACCTACAGTGCCATTTTCATTCTTTATCTTTAAAGTGTCACCAGCATTAAATTGAAAAACTTGTTGTGCCACTAAAATAGCATATTTGCTATTAGGAATTAGACACTGACAATCTTGTTGTGCATCACCATTCACTTGAAGCACAACCCCGCCATACAAAGTAGAGCCTAAAGTAGTTGTATCACAAGTTGTAGTCATAAAAATTTCATAATAACCACCCTCTTGAATGGTGATTGTATCATTATCAAAAACTAAGCATTCAGTACTATCTGGCGCTTTTAAAATAGTTTGAGGATTGTTAAAAAATGCCCCCGTATTACCATCATAGCGCATGGAATATAAAGCTTCTACTGAAGCAGGACCAGTTGCACCTGTCGCGCCAGTCGCACCCATTACACCTTGTGGACCTTGTGGGCCTTGCTCGCCTTGTGAGCCTCTTTCGCCTTGTGGCCCAGTAGCTCCTGTTGCACCTCTTGCACCTTGAGGTCCTGTCGCGCCAGTCACGCCTTGGTCGCCTTTTTCGCCTTGGTCGCCCTTGTCACCTTGGTCTCCTTTGTCACCCTTCTCGCCTTTCTCGCCAGGTTGACCTGAAATGGCTGGCAGAACAAAATCAAATACATGATTTCGCTCTGGAGACCTATCTACAATTTTTGCGTCTTCTAATTTATCGCAAAATGAAAGCGCGCCAAGTGATAAAGTATCGGCAACACCGTCAGCTCCAGTTGCGCCTTTGTGCCTGTATTTCCAGTTGCGCCTTTGCGCCTGTATTTCCAGTTGAGCCTGTTGCGCCTGTTGCGCCTCTTGGCCCAATTATTATTGTAGGAATATTACCACAACGATTAAAACAAAACATAATTTACCTCCTTTATATTTTGTTCCAATATCATTGTATAAACTAATAAAAAGAATGTTAAAAAATAAATTAAATTATTGTGGCATATTTAAAATTGTCTTTTCAAAATCAATCTGTCATTGTAATTTAAATTATATAATAATGTTGACTTTTATAGCAAAATAGTTTAAATTATTTATAC
>CASDQU010000029.1 GCA_949282835.1 uncultured Bacillota bacterium
ACCGCTTAAAAACGGTTATTAATTTTTTGTAAGTTCTTTTTTGGAGCTATTTATTGCTTTTACTATATTTGAGATAACTTTGTTTTTATTAAGCCACCAGTCTCGACTCCAAACCCTCATAATCTTCCATCCGCGCGATGAGAGGAATTTATTCCTATATACATCTCGCTCCAAGATTGAGTCACTGCTATTGTATGCAGCATAATCACACTCTATACCGAGCAAATATCTATCAAGTTTTTTATCGTAAACACCTAGTGAAATCTTGTAATTGGTATTGCCAAGATTGGTTTCTACGCTATAGCCAAGCTTTTCTAGTTCTTCTTTTATATTTTCTTCAAGCTGATTAGTTACAATCGTTTCTGTCGGCTCGGCTAAAGCTGGCTTAAATTCATCTAAAATGTATTTTATTTCTTTGCTCTTTTTGTTTGAAACGGCTCTGACATACTTTAAATAGCTTTTGAAAATTTTGGGCCCAGCGTTTTTAGTCCCATCAACCATCAGCTCCTCAGGCTCAATGCTGGTAACCACATATATTTTCTCTTTCGCTCTAGTTACTGCAACATTTAAACGATTTTCGCCGCCCTCGACTGAAAGTGGGCCAAAATGTGCAACAACTTTGCCATATTCGTTTCTTGCATAGCCAATACTGAAAATAATTATATCGCGCTCATCACCTTGAACATTTTCAAGATTTTTGATGAAAATTGAGGTGTCTTCGCCATTTTCTTTTCTATTTTGCTCTCTTATATAAGCATCACGGAAAGCTGAGTCCTTTTGACATTCTTTATCAATAGCATCCTCGATTGCTCCTTCCTGCTCTGTATTAAAGGTTATAATTCCTATTGAGCTTTTATTTCTCTTGTTTTTTATAAGTTTTTTAAGTAAAGTGACAATAGCATTAGCCTCTTCTTGATTTTTGCGTCCAAGCCATCTGCCATTAACTTTAATTCTTTCAATAGGTTTTGCTCCTATATTTTTAGAAATATTAGGCGCTATCTGCAATTTGCCATCATAAAAGGCATAATTGGAAAAATTGATAAGCTCTTCATTTTTACTTCTATAATGGTATGTTAAATTTGTGCTATTGTATCTTGAAGTTGCAAGGTCAAGCAAACTCTCTACTTCTAACGCTGCTTGTGAGGCAAGGTCTAAATCTTCTTCACTGTCATTACCCATATACCTTTTCATAAATGTTGCAGTTGGTCGAAGTTGTTTTGAGTCTCCTGCCACTACTATATATTTGCCTCGATATATGGTTGGTATGGTATTTTCAATAAACACCTGACTTGCTTCATCAAACAAAATAATATCAAACATATTTTTCTTTAATGGAAAAATCATTGAAACGCTTTCTGGCGACAAAAGCCAGCATGGAAAAAGCTTAAGAAGATAATCGCCATATAAATCCATTAAACGCCTGATAGGCATTAATCCTTGTTGCTTGGTTATTTGATAAAGATAATTTTTATTGTTCTCCTCATCATTTTTAAAATGCTCAATGTATTCTTCTTTAAATTTATCAAGACATATCGTACTTGAAATATTTTTTTCTTCTTCTTTAAGTGATAGAATTCTATTTCTTATA
>CASDQU010000030.1 GCA_949282835.1 uncultured Bacillota bacterium
TTAAACTGACATAAACAATTAAATATCAATATAAATTCTTCTAGCTTCAATCGTTTTTTAGCAAAAATGTTTTTGTACGCAGCAAACTAAAATTAGTTTTTATTATTGTATAAAATAGCGAATATCTTGTCAAACAAAAAAAGCCCTAAACGGGCTTTTATATTTGTTTTAAAATTTATATTTTAATTAGTGGAAGCCTAGTGGCACTTTTTCAACAACATCTTCGGTTAAATATTTCTCTGCATCAATAGCATCTTCTAAAGTGATTACAAAGTCCTCTTCGCCCGTTCTAACTGCCCAACTTTCTTCAATGGCTCGAACAAGGTTTCGTACATACCCAGCATTTGAAAAGTTCTTTTTCTTGCTTTCTTTAGTCAAAATTTCTCTTATCTTTTTTGCGGCCTCATCGCTAACTTTAAACTTGTCACTGTCACGCTTAATATACAAATTAAAAATTTCTTCAAGCTCATCGAGGGTATAGTCTTTAATATTGATAGCATTTGCAAATCTTCGTCTAAAGCCCACATTTTTATCAAGAAGAGCATTAACTTCATCTTGATATCCTGCAAGTATAATTAATGTTCTAGCATCTGGGTTAGACTTTTGCTCATTATATAAGTCTTCCACTTGCATCATAAGCTGTGTAATTGCCTCTCGAGCAAAGGAATCTCCATCTTCGCCGCCTTCAGAAATCAAGCTGTAAACCTCGTCAAGGAATAGTGTGCCACCTTTAGCCTTTTCAAATATCTCTTTAACTTTTGGAACGGTATGTCCTACATACTTACCTTTTAAGCCAGCGCCATTTAGTTTTACAAATTCTGGACTTTTAATAATGCCTGCATCATAAAAGGTTCTACTCATGGCCTCTGCAACTGTTGTCTTACCTACCCCAGGATTGCCAGTCAATCTAAAATTACAATCAACTATCTTGTTAGGGAGTTTTCTGATAAGTTTTGTTTTTCTCAAAATCGCATTTTGAACATCTTTAAGTCCAACAAGGTCGGCAAAATTTTTCTTTAAAGCTTCTTCGACAGAGGTTATCTCTCGCTTTTTGCCTGCCGATTTCTTTTTGGCAAATTCGGTAATTCTTTTATACTCTTCATCACTAAGCTTAGAACGGTTTACACTGTCTTCATCTTCATCCACAACATCACTTATATCAACTTTGCCGTGTCCTTTAGCAATTTCATTAGGCGTTGCATAAAAAGGCAAAATCCATTCTTTAGCTCTTTTATAGTTAAACCCTTTTTCTGCCATAAAGTCTATGCCTTTAAGACTGGTCAAAGACTCTTGAATATCATCAACCATTTTAAGATAAAAATCTCTTCGATTTTTGAGTTTTTCAATATCTTTATTGTCAAATTTGCCACTTGCTATATGGAAAGATAAAAAGTCTAAAGGATGCTCTGGACTTGAAATAATGCCATTAAAATCATCTAAATACTCCCCGTATCGCAGATAGTTAAATACCGCCTCATCGACCTTTAAAGCTTTTTCAGTGCTGTATTTTTCATCAATGCCTTTAATAATTCTTGCTTGAATTGCAAGTCCCATGGCATTTAAAATTTCAACATAAACTTCTGTGTACTGTTGTTTTAACTGTGCAACTTCTTTGCTGTCAGCCTGATCAAACTTTAAAGCTTTATAAACTTGAGTATTCTTAAAGTATATTTGTGCTTCACTTGGAGTAGGAAATTCATCTTGCAGATATAAATCTTCCCCCCCCCGTTCGTCAATTTCGTCTAAATTAAGATTTTCTAAAGAGTCTTGAAAATATAAATGATCAATATATGACTCAGGATTTTTCACAAACGCGTATTGAAGCGCTACATCTTTTAAAATTTGTCCGAAGTACATTTTGCTCCTCCCTGCAAGATATTATTACTAAGATTATAAGTTATTAATATGCATAAGTCAATATTGAATTTTAAAAATGTCTATTGAAAAGGGAAAAATATTATAAAAAAGAGATATAATCATAAATAAAGTCAATCTTTCAATAAAAAAAGTATATATGATTTTGTTTTATAAATAATATTCAATATCTTATAGATTGTCGGATATGCGGGAGTATTTGTGACATTTGCGATAATGAATTTGAAAAAGAGACGCTAAA
>CASDQU010000031.1 GCA_949282835.1 uncultured Bacillota bacterium
CAGAACTTACCTTCCAAGCAGAGGCTCGTCAAAATACAAATGCAATCACACAAACGATAACTCAAAACACTGCAACTGTAACTACTACTGGCGGTGGCACATTCAACACAAGTCTAACTTGCCTTGCCATCGCTACACTGGCAGCTAATGACCAAATTGACCTTGCTATAACTACAACTGGAGCACCTTCAGGTACAACAACCGTTCAAGCTAATGGAAGCTGTATACTAACAGTAAAAAAGCTTAACGATTAACAATTTCTAATAAAAAAAGAGGCTTTCAAAAAGCTTCTTTTTTGTTTTAATTTAAAATTGAATAAACCGTGCTTGAATACTACTATCAAAAAGATTGCTTATTTTTCTTCAAAAACCTTGGTATATCTTTGCATACAGTCTTTGATTACCTCTATAGCTTTTTCTTTTCCTCCAAGTTTTTCAACATGAACAACCTTATTCTCAAGCTGTTTGTATACTGTCAAAAAGTGCTTTAACTCATCAAATAGATGTTTAGGAAGGTCTTTGATATCTTTGAAATCGTTATACTGAGGGTCTCCAAAAGGAATGGCTATTATTTTTTCATCATCTTCATTTCTGTCAGTCATCATAACTACTCCTATAGGATAGCAGCGAACAAGGCTCAATCGTGCAAGTGGTTGACTGCAAAGCACAAAGACATCTAACGGGTCATTATCTAGACAATATGTCCTTGGAATAAAGCCATAATTCATTGGATAAAGAGTGCTAGTATAAAGAACTCTGTCCATAATCAGGCAGCCTGTCTCTTTGTCTAACTCATATTTTGTTTTGTCACCTTGTTGAATTTCAATACAAGCGATAAAATCTTCAGGTTTAATTCTCTCTTTAGATATCTCCTTCCAAATATTCATTTTTTTACCTCTAATTATTAAAAATTTGCAAAATTTTTGCGCTTTTTGCCCAATTTTTTATTCTAGTCATACAAAAAGTTAATTTTAATATAACTAAGCTTTTTTAACTTTTTCATATATAGCTTCAAGAATTTCTTGCGTTTTACCGCAACAACAAGGTCAACATTCCCATTTTTATCTCTTTTGACAAAAGTCTTACCTGGAGTTTCTTCTATATCAACTTCAACAGTGGTTTTGACTGTTTTAAATAATCTTGGATAGACAAGTTGCATATATGCGCATGTATCATTTGTTGCTATACGCTTATCAGGATAGCCGCGTTCCCAATATTTGTCATACATTAAAAACAAGAACTTGCCTACATCATTTGTCTCTTTAATCTGGTAGACCATCTCCTCTGTCAAATATGCCTTGCGTCTGCCCATATCACTTGGCACCATAACAAGCGGCAAGCCACTTTCAAGAACAATCTTAAAAGCTTCTGGGTCTGACGAAATATTGAAAGATATATGGTCAGGAAATCCCGGCACACCAAAAGGCGAACCGCCCATGAATATTATCTTAGGAATTTTTTTGACAATATCTGGATGTCTATATATTAATGTCCCTATATTTGTATGAGGCCCAAAAATGAGCGGTATGATGTCTCCATCGCCTTCATTAAGCACCTTATACATGGCTTCAATCGCCTCTTCTTTTATTATCTTATGCTCAGTAGTCTTGCTTGGTATCCAACCGCCCATCCCTTCTATTGAATGTACATCTTCAGCGGTTGGGCTAACTCTAAACATAGCCTTTTTTTCACCTTTAGCTACTGGTATATCAATATTAAACATATCAAGAAGATGAAGAATGTTTCTTGTACTTGTTTCAACTTTTACATTTCCAGACACTGTTGTAATAAGTTTAATATCAAGTTTTTTGTCGGTAAGAGCAAAAACTAAACATGCAATATCGTCAACACCTGGGTCTGTATCTATAATAACTTTATATTTTTTCATGCTGTATCCTTTTAACTAGTCTTTTCGCCCAAAATTCGCAGGAATAATGTCGAAAACAATATATTAAATATTATACGCAAAAAAAATAAAATTGCAAATGATTTGTTTTATAAATTTCGTAAATCAAATATCTCAACATTTTTTCTTCGCTTTTTCGCATACAAAATAGTGTTGTATGTCCCTCCTCTTTCTCCATTCCAAAATGCTAAAAGTATTGTTCCCAAATTATCAAAATGAAATAAATAAAGATAAAGCCTTATTTTACTATTTTCTCTTGTCTTTTTTTGATAAAGTTGCTAAAATAATCATTATGGAGATGTACCGAAGTGGTCGTAACGGGACGCACTCGAAATGCGTTTGTCGGGGAACTGGCACGTGGGTTCGAATCCCACCGTCTCCGCCATTAATGTGAGGTCGTATGAAAAAAATAGCAAATTTAACAGCTTTGGGTATATTTTTGCTAGTCTTTCTATTCATAGGTATCAATGTCGTACCTCTTGAAAAATGGATAGGAGTTAGCAGTTTAACTATCACATTCATTATATCGCTTGTCCTTCTTTTGATATATTTAATTGTTTTGATAGTCTTTGTGGTTTTAAATAGACGCAAAAAAGTTATCGAAATTGTCGAATTTTCTGCGCCTAACAATATGACACCTGCCGATGCCGGCTATTTGATAGATGCGGCAGTTGATGACCGTGATATTAGCGCCCTTTTAATTTACTGGGCTGACAAAAAATATCTACAGGTAAAGGAAAAGGAAGATAAAACCTTCTCCTTGACCAAAATTAAAGATAGTGATGACAATATGAAAGAATATGAAAAAATTCTTTTTAATGCCATGTTTGAAAAAAATGCAGAGATAGACTTAAAAGACTTGTCTAATATTGTTAGACCTGTCAAAAATTCAATTACAAACTTAATTAAAAAGGAAAATAATCAAAAATATTTTAATAGTAAACTGAGCTTAAGTTCAATGTTTTTTAACCTTGGCATTACCATACTTCTTGTCTTTTTATCATACTTCTTTGGAGCTGGTGGAACTTTTTCTATCATATGCGGCATTATTATATTTTTAATAAGTACCATCTTTTCAAATATTTCAAATAAGGTATATATTCAAAAAAAATTTAAAGCCATTGTGCTTTATATCGCCGGGCTTGTATTGTTTTTATTATTTGCTATATTAAACCTTGCGCTATCTTTCAATAATATTTATATTACCCTTCTCATTTTACTCACCACCCTTTTATGCCTTGTAACTTACATTCTAACTCCTTTAATAGAATACAGAAATAAAGAAGGCATCAAAACGCTTGGTAGTTTGCTTGGTCTTAAAAGTTATATTGAACTTGCAGAAAAAGACAAAATGGAAAAACTTGTTCAAGAAAATCCCGCCCTATTTTACAAAGTACTACCTTTCGCATATGTTTTGAATGTTAGCAATGATTGGATTGAAAAATTTAATTTTATAAAGACAATCAATAAAAAAGAAAGAAAAGATACTGCCATTGCTATTGGAGCTTTAGCCGCTTTATGTATATTTGGGCAAGGAATTGCCATCTTTGGCGGACTGTTTGGCAGCTCAAAATCTAACAAAAAAAATAAAAATCCAAAAATCAAATAAAGGACACTTTATAAATGCCCTTTTTCTTTAGCAAAGAATGTTTCATTAAATTTCACTCTTTCATCCTCAGGTTTAAATCCCTTTGAAAGCTCATGATAGCAACGCGATTTGACTATATCGCCAATTTTATAATAACAAACACAAAGTTGCAATGCTGGCAAAAATTGATAGCAATCTATATTTACAAAAGCACCGCTATCAAGGTCGGGTTTGGATTTTAAAGCCAAATCATACCAATATATGGCTAAACGATAATTCTTCATAAAAAAGAATATATTTCCAATTTCATATAATATCTCACCGCGAGGTGTGGAATAAACAAAAGAACCAAATAAACAGGTAAGCGCTTTGTTGCTATCCTTTTTGATTTGATAACATTTGCTAAGATTTAAACATGCTTCAATTTTGTTTTCAATCCAACCTTCTTTATCTAATAAAAAAACTGAAAATTCATGTATAGCTTCGTCTATAAAGTTATTATAATATAACTCTCTTGCATAGTAAAATTGTTGCCTTGGAGTAAATTTTATCCCCTCGTTTATCATATGTTTGTAAATGTTTAAATTTCTATCAGTATGAGGTTTATTTTTCTTGTTGTGATAGACTTTAATCTTCTCATTTGCGATAATTTTCCCCTGCGGGGTTATCACTTCGTGGACTGGGTCATGCCACCTTAAAATTGGCAGATTTTTAACTATTCGTTCGCGATTGAATACAAATGTAGGCGTAAAATTGCTATCAAAACCAGTTACATATGGACACATGATGGTATCAGCATCTTCTCCCTCTTGCTTCCATTTTTTTATCTCTTCAATACCCTCATCAAGTAAAATGTCATCTCCGTCAAGCCAAATAATATATTCTTTAGTTGCCTTATCAAAGGCAAAATTCCTTGCTTTAGAAAAATCATAAACCCATTCAAAATCATATACCTTATCTGTAAATTTCTTTGCTATCTCTTTGGTCTTATCAGTTGAGCCTGTGTCAACTATAATAATTTCATCGGCAAACTTTTTACCACAATTAAGAGCATCAGCCAAACATTTTTCTTCGTTCTTAACAATCATACATAAAGACAATTCTTTCATAAAATACTCCTTTTAAATTATATGAAAAAATTGTGGCAAATGATAAAAATTAAAATTTGAAAATAAATTTCGCTTTTTTTCAAAAATTTTCTATATTTTTTAAATTTTTTATCATTATTTTTGATTTTTTTATAAATTTCAAGGTTTTTTCATATTAATTTTTAAAGATTTTTTATGTGTAGATTAATTTTCTATATTTTGTATATATTAAATATAATATATATTTTCTAAATATATTTCGTCAAAATATTTTGTTTTTTTTAAAGGCTATGTTAAAATCATAATTGTAATATACATAAAGAGGTGTTTTATGATTAGAGTTAAAAAATTATTTTATTCTATTATAATTGCTTTGGCATGCTTGGGCTGCCTATGTTTTGGACTGCTCTTCCAAAATGGCAATGGCGACAAAAAGACAATTCTGTCTAGCGCGGCAACTCCAACTTATGGGTTTATTTCAAATAACCTACCTACAGAAGGCTATTTTACTATCACTCCTTCAACCGATACTGACAATGCCGTTGGTTATGTAGGAAATGAGGTGTACCTATTCCAGCCTAACAGCACTTTGAAGATTAGTATGGCTAATGATACCATCACTGGTACTGTCAATCAAGAAAATCAAGAAAATCCACCAGAAAACTTTGCTTTTATTCCAACTGGTCAACCAGAAGAAGGAGTAGCGCCTCAAGAATATTATTATTTTGATTTTCAAAATTCTTTAGCTCTCTATTACAACCTTACAAATGAACAAATTGCCGCTTCTATTTCTGGCACAAATTTACTTGACGACCAATCAATAACAAACTTTGTAAAGAAAAATGACAACTCTTTTGCAGTTGATGCAATAAAAATTACACCTGAGCAGTTTAATTTAACTTTCTCTCTTTTAGTAGACAACTCTTCAGAAACAGTTTCAATAGAAAACGCAAATATTACACTTCACAAAGAAGGCATTTATACCCTTCAAATACCTTTTGTTTTATATCACACTATTAATGGAGGAACAACTTTCTCTTCAACAACTGTAACAATTAACTACACATTTATGGTATTTGAATCTAATACATATTTCAATAACACTACAGGGCTTCAAAATATTTCAATAGATGACAATATGCAGGAAAGTGCAATAGCTTCAAGTGAATCTTTCTCAAGATACTATTTCTACAACTATTCTCACTATAATTCTGTACGAGAGTTGCCTAAAATTTCTTACAACCCTAATCTCTATCGTATCACAGTAAATTATACCGATATTAATAATAATAATTTCATAGCTACACTTGACTTTAGCAATGGAACAATTACCCAATATGATGCTTTAGGTAATATTATTGCAAGCGAAGATTATTTTGTATTCCCAGTCTATACAAATGACATTGTAAATCTATATTTTACCGACCTTGGCACATATGATATAAGTTTTGAATATCTTTATCTGTCTTCTTTAAATGATACTACTACCACATATGAGCTTCCTTTTGAAAATCTCAGCGGTAACACAAACCTGCAAAATAAAAGCCAGAGATTATATATCTATGGCTATCA
>CASDQU010000032.1 GCA_949282835.1 uncultured Bacillota bacterium
GTAATTGGCAGCGACATAAAAGTTGTTGGCAGCGGTGATGTCACACTTAAACTTTACTCAAAACAAGATGTTTCAAATTCTAAACCGTTTTATGTAAAAGTGATAAATTCAATTTCTAATCTGATTATATCTTGGACTGATAAGGCAGGGCATGTTTATCAAGTGGAAGATGCTTCAATATCTTACTTACAAAAAACTACCACAAGAAATTATATTGTAACTTATCAAAAATCTTCGGTTGTTTTAGGCAATCAAGCTAAAGAATACAATTTAATCACAAGCGATATGATTTTAGAAAATGAAGCGCCATATGATGAAGACTCACAAAAACCAGAAGACTCACAAAAACTAGTAGAAATAGAGATAAATTACAATGTAGTAAAAGTTACTGCGAATATAAACAGCATAGAGACCGATATCACTATAAATCCAAGAATTTTCCCTCAAAATCCAGACGGCAGCGAGAGCAGCTATCAAACAGCATTAAATGACACTTTTGGGAGAAATTTCACAATAACTCCAACCGATGGTGTAATAGAATTTAGTGTTTCTGAAGGCGGACTTTCAATCACTCCTTCTACAAATGCAGTAATGCGAGTAAGAGTTATTACAACGGCAGAAGGTGATAGCGAGACAATCTTGCCGCAGGTAAGAGATAATAATGGCAATATTTTAGGTGGAATAGCTACTGATTCTACCGGAGAGTATAGTAAATATTCCTATGTATATTATCTTCCAGTTGACCTAAGCACACCTTTTATGGGCGCTTATATAAATCTCGTTGAAAGTTATGAAGATAGTAGTACAGGCTACTATACATATACATTTGAAGTTACCTTTGAAATAACTCAAAGCTATAAATCTTTGATCAGTGAAGATCAATCGTTTATTGTATCATTTATCAGTAATAGCGGCAATGACAGCTATTATCAAGATAGCAATGCAACATTCACATTAAACCTTTCTAAACAAAAATTTACAAATATTGATGTAAATAACTATTTGATTGAAAGTTCACAGTGGACTGGAAATATTAACAGCGGTTATGTAACGGTACACACTGCAGGAGAGGCAACTTCTGTTCTTGCTCCTGGTGGAAGCTCTGTCTTCCAAGTAAGTGTCAATCCAGATTATGCTTATTATGATTATATGCAGCTTTCTTACAGCGGCGCAACAGTAAATAATGCTCTTCAATTTGAACTATTATCTCAGTATGGAACTACCAGTGACAACCAAAACAGACGATTCACTCCAAATAAAGAGGCAGATATTAACTTTGTTGGGCAGACTTTGACATATAAACCTACTCAAGAGGAAAAGAGTGAAGCAAAAGGCTCACTATACTTTAGAATTTGGGTAAATACAACAGTCAATGCTGACAGTACTTTAAAATTAACAGCAAGCTTCTATAAAAGAGATGGTACACTTTTAAGTAGGGTGGACAATTATCTAACAATTAGCTATCTTACAGAGGCAGAAATCACTGTAAATGGCGAAGATATAGCATATGTAGCTAGAGGTGCTACTGCCAAAGTTCAAGTTAGACTTCCACAAGACCAAAGCCTTGACAATTTTGCTCTTGACGGCAATAAAAGCGGTATTAATATCTCTTCATTGACTAATGAAGGGACTGACCCAATTAGTGGCATAACAACATATACTGCTGAAATTTTCATTTCTGTAACAGCTGACACAGAAAACGATAATTCATTTGCTGTCACAGCCACAGTTTCTAGAGTGCTTAATGGAAACATAGAAATTAAAACGACAAGCGCAACCATTAAAATAGTTGACTTTATGATTGATGAAGAGAATATTGAAATAGTTGGCGCTGAAAATAACACCTTAAATATTTGGCTCAATGTGCCAAAAGCTTTTGATATCAAATATAACTTTATACCTGAAACTTACACAGGGTATAGTACAAGTGACGAGGAAGCAGTTGAAAAAGTTCAAGAACTACTTAACGCACGAAATGACTTTTTAGATACACAAACATATGCAAATAAAGAAAGTGATTTCTATATTAACTATAAAGATTCAGAAGCGCAAACGCTTGGACAAAGACTTTTCTTTGTTAATGGCAATGAGTTTGTACCTGTACTTCAAGCGGATGGTACAAACACCTCAAATGCAGTAAGAGTTACTGTAGATAATGGCGGCAACCTTTCAATTATCGGCTTGCAGATGACAGACCCTATACAAATGGCGGTAAGAACATATATTTTGGCAGGCGGAGAATCAAGAGTTATTGACAGATATTTTACAGTCAATATTCAAACATACTCAGACCCTGACATTCCTTTAACAATCGAAGATGCAAATGATTTTGAAAATCTCAATCCTGCTCTTTATACATCTTCAGATAATGTAACTGCTAATGATTATATTTTGACAAATGATATCATCTTGACCGATTATACACCTTTTGATACATCACTTATTAGAAGTCTTGATGGAAATGGTTATACCATTCATATAAAGAGTTTTGATGTTCCTAACTCAAATAATATAAATCTATCATTGTTTACAACGGTTGGTGCAAACACCATCTTGAAAAATATGCGTGTCAATCTTTATAATGGCGGACAAATTACTATAAATACCGCTGCATTTACCGGACAGGCAACAATCAATATAGCAGGTTTTGCTATAGAGAATAATGGTATTATCACAAATTGTGAAGTTGTTGCATATAGGGCAGAAAAACTTGCCTATGGCAATATAGAAAATGTGGCTGAGTCAAGCACTTCTCCACATAATAATAGCGCTGGTATTAATGTAACTTTTGTTAGAGGTCAAAACACTACCGAAGAAGTCTATGTTGGTCGTGAATCAAATTGGACTCCTACCATTTCAGGTTTTGTTATAACTAATAGCGGAAGTATTACAAATTCGCGTGTTGGCGGAGAGAGCATTATTGAGCTTGGCGAAGAACTTTATAGCGGGGTTAATCCTTCTGGCTATACAATGGCAAACACAGTTTCTCTAGGAACTTTCTATATAATAGGTCAAGGAAATATTGCAGGTTTTGCTTATACCAATAATGGCTCTATTTCTGCAAGCAGTGTCGGAAATCTTGATGTTGAAAACAGGTCGGGAACAAGCACATACGCCACCTCTGGATTTGTTCACTATAACGGAACAAATGCCTCAATAAGTGGTAGCTTTGTAGAAGGTGTAAAATCTAACATTGCTCAAGGTAGCGAGCCTAAGGCTGAAGATTATACAAGAGAGGGCTCTTCAATTAAATCTAGACTTGGAGTTATTGCTGGCTTTATTTACAATAATGAAGGTCACATTCAAGATAGTTATTCAAATATATTGATTGCTAACGATATTGATGAAGTTAGAGTATATCTTGCATCTGGATTTGTATATATAAATAATGGAGTAATTGAGGAATGCTATTCAGCATCACAAATTAGAAATTCTATGTACAACCAAATGAACTTCTCTGGTGTAAATTCAGAAGGTGAACTTCTTGCAAACGGTACATATAAAAATTGCTATTATTTCAATAAAGAGCTTTATCAATCACAAGATAACAACGACTCAACAACTGAAACTCAATATTCAACAGGCGCTATTTCAGTTAAAGACCCAGCCGATTCATCATATTATTATGGCTTTGCTCTTGCAAGCGGAGATAGTGATGGAATTTGGCGATTAGATAGCGATGGTCCTACTTTGATAGAGGCAAACTTAATAGCATATTCTCATAGATATATATTCTATATAGAAGAAGACAGCGGCTATGAAGGAATAACAGGCGAAAATGAACAAGGGAAATATATTCTTCTATATTCAACTTTACAAATAGATAACAAATCACGAGAAATTAACACCTCTTTAGGAAGTGAGTCAAACCCAATCTTGATAGCTGACGCTAGCGACTTTGTTGAGGTTATGGGTGCATCAACTTCTACAAATGTAGCTCAGTACTATAACGACTATATAATCTGGGGTACTTATCGAGTTGTAAATGATATCGATTTAAGTTCTCTTACTAATGCGACAAGCTTGCCATCTGTAAATAAGGCATTTGCAGGTCGAATATATGGTAATAGTTTTGAGATAAAAGGAATATCTATTACAAGCGATGAAAAGAGAGTGGCATTTGGTCTCTTCTCATCTTTAGAGACTAGAGCAAATTATTCTCCACTTATTACCAATCTTTCAATGCAGATAAATCAAGTGGTGGGCAGCAATAGTGTAATGACTGGTGGGCTTGCTGGTTATATCATGGACGCAAAACTTATAAATATTGATATATCTTTCTCTGACAATGGCGGAAATGAAATCAATGGATATAACTTTGCAGGTGCGTTAGCTGGTCTTGCTTTTGGTAATAATATTATTAAAAATATTACAGTAACCGACCCAACAGTAGCAACCAATCAGTATAGTGCTACAAGTACAAGCAATTATTATACAATGGCTAATTTGTATTCAAATAGAAATGACCTAAAAAATAGCCTCAATTTCAGTACATCGACCTCTTCTGCTTTGATTGTAAATAATCTATCTAAATATTCTTATGCAGGTTCGGTAATAGGCTTTGTTGATAACTACTCAGTAGAGTCAAGCAACTTTAGTTTTAGCCAAGCAACAAACTATTCTATCAATAATGTTAGAATAAGTGGCATTATTAATATTAGAGCGGAAATCGCAGGTGGAGCATTTGGACTTACTAGCTATCAAACTCATATCAACGATGTTGGTATTGACATTGAAGGCTCAACAAGCAATAATTCTTCTAAAATATTGTCTATGAAATATTTTGCTGGCGGCGCTATTGGTCAGGCATTTGGCGGACTTAGCAGAATATATGTACAATATAGCGAGGCAACTCAAACTTCTATAGAAAACAACTTGTCAAATCTTTATGGAGGAAGCTCTTCAACTTCTCTAGAGAGAGGCGCACTTGATATTTTCAGCAGCAATGGAACTAATTATACCCAAGTATATATCGGCGGACTAATTGGTTATGTGGGCAGCGGAAAACTTGACATTTCTTATTCTAGAGTCAATGTGATAAGCCCTACAGCAGATTATGCTGGTGGTATTATTGGAGGTATGGAACTTGATGGCGCAACGGGCTACAACGCAAGTAGCGAACTTATGCCTCAAGAGACATTTACAAAATATTTTATAAATGAAGTCTATGCTACTGGCGATGTGAGAGCTAAAACGGTAGCGACACCATCGCAAACAAATGTGAACGCAGGTGGCATAATTGGCGTAATCAAAGGTTCTGCTCCTAGAGTAGCGCTTATGTCTGTCAATGCCTTCAATGCTATTGCAAGCTATGATTACAGCACTCAAGCAGAAATTACCCCAGCTGGAAATATGTCATTCTCATTGCAGACAAACTTAATTCTTGGTAGTGCGTTTGAGTATAATGACAGTGGCGACTTGAATGCTATAACTCTTGATATAAACAATTATAAATCATATTTGATATTTGTTCAGGCACAAGAATTAAGTCTTGGTGGTAGTGGCGCAAAATCTGAAATTCCTTCGATTGGCATTTATGAGGGCTATTATATTACCAACAATAGCTATTCAAAACTAAATCTATTTGGAAATGTGGAAGGCAATAGTGCAGACACAAGTGAAGGCTCTTTGTTTAAGCAAAACTTAATGTATGCCATAGCTTCTCCTTACAACTATACCTCTGCTGCCGTTGGACAGACAGAGACAAGAACAGCCTTTATAGGTTCGGGCGCTTGGCTAAATGAAAACTGGTCTCATCCAACAAGTAAGCTATTCCCTTCTATTAAATATCAAAAGACATCTAATGTAGTATACCTTGACCAATATAATGTGGCAGATGTATTTAACATGATGAGGGGTAATTCTGACATTACCGTTATCGTCAGAGGACTTCAGTCAGAGGGTGGCACAGAATATGGTAATGTTGATCTTGACAACTATGTAAAAAATTACGGAACCTACTCAAAGATAGAAAACTTTGGAGGAAGATTAGTTGGCGGATACTATAACGCTAAGTATATAGGAATTGTCTCTTCTAAAAACTTTATAGATTCTGTAAGCCCTGGTTTCTCTGTAAGCAATTTAACAGTTACTTATAGGACGACTGGTAACAGTACACAGATACAACTGCCAGATGATACTGCAGGATTGTTTGTTGCAGGCGATATCACTGAAGCATCAATATCAGGACTAACACTTAATGTGCTTTCTCCTGTTGCAATATCAAGCAACAATAACAACATATTCGGTTTAGTTGCACCTAGAATTATCAATACTAATATTTCAAATTTCACTATCAATACTTCGTCATCTGAAGCGGAATTCAGAAATCAAGCAATTAGCTCAACTGACTATATTCTTACAATTAATGAACCTCAACAAACAGCAAACTCAACAACCAAATCAAACCAAACAGAAGATACAGAAATTGTAAAAGATTATACAGTTGGACTTGTAAGCGGCGAGCTTGTACAGACTTCTTCTGCATCAGCCATGGTAGTAGATGGAATTGCCATTAATACTCCAGCTCATTTCATTAATATTGGTGCACCTACCAATAAAGCCAATGTAGGGGCATATTTTGGAAAGGCATATAGAAATACAGATTCTTCTAATGAAGGCAATATTGCTGCAGTAGATTTAAGAATAAACTTAAAGACTATTGAAAAAACGGCGACATCATCAAACGGCAATCGATATCAAGAGATTTTGATAAACGACCCTCGGGGTGATAGTACAAACAAAGAACAAATAATTAATATCGGTGGTTTTATAGGCGAAGCCAATAATATCAATTATCTAGGTACATTTGAAGGCGATTCTGTGTCAGTTGAGACAGCATTAGTCATTGGCAGTAGCAACAATAACTTAAAAGTCAATGCTGGTCTTATAATTGGGAATTTTGAAAGTTCAACCATAAGTCAGGCAATAGATTTCAAAGGTTCAACAATTAAGGGTGGTCTTTATGCAAAAGACAAAGCATCTTTCGCTGAGTTAAAAGCGGGAGCTTTTGCCGGTTCATTAAAGAGCAGCAATATCACTCTTTCTAATATATCTCAAATCAACTTTGAAGTGGTGGCTAGAGCAGCAAATGGCACTCTTTCAAACAATATATTAGATATTAACAACTTTGAAGATTATACTTTGAATGAGGCGAATAAATATATTCATCCAATAACTGTAGCAAAGGCAGATGTAGGAGGAATTATCGGTTATAGTGATTCTAGATTTGATCTAACTTCAAATGAAAGACTAACTATTAATGAAATGCTATATGATGGTGAAAATTATATCGGCGGCGATTCTATACAGCTTAATGCTACAGAGGAAGCCAATGTTGGTTCGGTAATTGGTTCGGCACAGGTGCCTGCATCTTCAAGCAAACTTAGTATATCAGGCGCACTGACCTCAAATGCAAATATTCTAGTGTATGGCAAAACTTCAAATGTTGGCGGTTTTATTGGAAAAATTGTCGGAGGAACTAATCAATCTACATCAACTGATGGTAGTACGACCACCACCATTAGCTCGGCTACAATATCAGGTTTGAGTAATGGACTTCTTAGATATAACGGCGGTGTATTCTCAAGCATCACAACAATCAACTTTGGCGGAGCAGTAGGCAATCTATCATCAAATTGCAACTTAACTGTGAATAGTACATCTTTTGGCGGAGCTTTGAAGATTTTTGGAGCGGATAGTGATGGCTCAACAGTAAATGCTGGTGGCGTTATTGGAAGAGTGGGCGAGAACTCAAGTAACTCTCAGTCTATTACATTAACAATAAACGAAACCTATAATTATGGAGATGTCTTCGTACAATATGATAACGACACCTTTAATGAACTTTCAGAGTATTATTTTGGAGGAATTATTGGAAATGTAGCATTTGATGCAACTAGTACAAATACATATAAGATCTCTAGTAACTACACCTTGATGACTTCTCATAATGCAAGATATAGCGAATATAGCGATGAGGAAGACCCTGCAACTGCACATGCTCTGTTTGGCAATGAGACACTTCAAGGAGCTGAAGAGTCAAAGATTAGCCTAAATTATTATAGCTATTCGGTAACTTTAACAGAAGACAAAAATGGAACAGATATAGGCTATATCAGCAATACTCATTCAGGTTATACTGGTGGCAATAGAGAAGACGATAGAGATATTCAACGAAGTATGATAACTATCATTAGAGAAATGTTAAATGATAAAGATCAAATCGGCTCTCAATCTCAATCAGGTCATAAACTTAACCCTCAAACAATGGAAAATGAGGGAAAGCTAGGTGATGCTTATACTTTCAATGGAATTAAATACTATCAATTTGATCAAGAAGTTACTAATCAAGGAATTTCCAATCAATTATTTAATAGCACTGATGGTTCAGGCGAAGATTCAAGCAATTTAGTCAATGTGGCAATAATTGGTGACAGCACTGAGAAAACATATGAAAATAAAACAAAATCGTTTATAAATACCTTATCGGGATACTCTTTCCTTTCAGGATTTGTACTTAATGTTGATTTAAATGATCTTAA
>CASDQU010000033.1 GCA_949282835.1 uncultured Bacillota bacterium
GTAAATAGACCAATGCGCATGGTTATTATTATAAACCATAACGCACTGCGGCTTATGTGCTGTGCTATAATTATTACTGTCCAATCCATTATTTACACAGCAAAGCGTCAGACACACGTGTGCCTGCGAGTGATAGCTGAAATAGGGCATCATGCCACAACGAGCTATCACGCTTAGCTGTAAAGGATTGGACATCCGGTGTGATGTCCTATTTTTTGTTGGGATAAAGTGAGATCTGTATGAGCAGTAATGATGTAAGTCCTACTGAAATACCAATCAAAAAGCTGGCCAACTATTGTTTGGACTATGCAAAGTTGACAACTGGTTTTAATCTTCGTAGTGGGAAGAAAATTGAGACTAATTTTATACCTGAAAAATTATTAAGCTCGAACGATCTCCTCTTTAAAGAAAATAGTGACGATGTAATAAAATTTAAATTAAGGGTTCGAAAATTAGATATACCTGCCGATTGTAGCGATGCAGAACGCGCTGAGATTGTGGCTGAGAATGACGCAATCGACCGTGAAATTGAAATATCTAATAAAATTGACGACATACAGTTAAAGCTGAAGACGCAGGGGTACACAAAACAGGTTGTATTGCAAACTGGCTTTATCGATTATGATGCGGAGAGGGTGAATAATCAGTTTGGTGAAGTCCAGCGAACTGGCGACCTAGACGCAGTGCGGCGTTCGCCTTTGTTGCAGATAAAGGTAAATATATCGTGTATTCATCGGCCAGATTGCAATGAGGTTGCCCTAGAAGTAATTGATGGTGCCGTTAAGGTATTGAATGAACAGTTTAATAATTATTTACCGGTTGATGAATACGATCAACTATTTAGCTATGTTACTAATTTAGAAACGGAAGATAAAAATGTGTTGCCCATAAAGAGAGGTGTGCTGGATGAGCTTTGGTCTGAGATAGTGTTTAGGTTGAGAAAAAACAGCATCGCTAACGTATCTGACAAAATAGACTTATCTCAGAGTAAATTAGCGTTAGTTGCGCGATCTAATTACTTTCTAACAGAAGACCTGTCGAAATTGGCTAAAATGAGTGAAGAGGAATTGGCTAAATCGTCCTTAAGTGCTTGGTCATCAAGTGACGAGATGGAAATTCAGGAGGTAGTTAGCAATGATGGATCTATGGAATTGTTTTTGCCATTTAAATATGACAAATGGCAGTTGTCGGTCTTGGGTATTCTGAAAAACCGAGCTGCAATTGTCGAAGGGCCTCCAGGGACAGGTAAATCTCAAACAATAGCAAACATCATCTGCCACCTAGTAGCGACAGGTAATCGAGTGTTATTTACTAGTCAGAAGGAGCAAGCGGTGAAAGGCGTAAAAGATGCCTTGAAAAAACTAAATATCAAGTTTCTATTTGGTTACATTCCCGATAGGTCGTCGGCGACAATTGGCGTAGAGGAAATAGACTCTGCGTCAAATGTACTTCTGGCTGTAAATCAAGAGTTTCATAAGGCGCTTACAACTCATGATCACCGGCAATTACTACAAAAAATAAACAGTGAAAAGGGGACCTTTATTAATAATATTGGTGCGCAGCGCCGTGTTTTTGAAATAGATCAACGTCTTGGGCAGATAGATTATGTGAAGAATTATGCAATGAGCAACCTAAAGAAAGAAATGATTGAGGAGTATCGCGAGCTGGTTGATAATATTGCGAATTGCCAGGAGCGTCTTTCTAATTTAAATGATCGGCTTAGACAATTTGTTGACGTTAGTAAATACGCTGAACTTGGTTTTCAGTATTTTTTGCCAAATGTGTCGGAATATGGAGATCTACTGCAAAAAAGTAAAGAGATTTCCACCAGTATTGAGAAGATAGAAGCAAAGCTTTTGGATTACATTAAAGCAAAAGAACACGACTACGCCGATGTAGATTTTCAATCCGATAAGATAGAGTTTGTTTATGAACAGATTAAGAAACTGCGAGCGGGTCTTAATGACTTGTTGCCAGATGGCAGGACTAATATGATGAAGAACTTGGTCATAAGAAGAAAAGTCAATATGTTGTTTGGCGAAACTATGCGAGAAGTGTATCAAGAAATTTCTAGTGACGTTAAAAATGTTGTTATGTCAAAGGAGACTACAAAGTCAAGGAAGTTGCGCGAATTAGATAAACTTGAAACTTATTTCGAGCTAAAGATAACAGAGAATAGCGCAAGAAAGATTGATTCCGAGTTGAAGCGCATATTGAAAACGGCAAAAGAAAATGCAACAACATGTAAAATTACGGAAGAGGATTTGGTTGAGTTCCTCACAATTCCAGACGGACCAAATCGTGTTAAGCAATATTGCGAACAACGAGCAGGTAAAAACGAAGTTGCAAAACGGTTGTTGACTCAGGGTGAGCAACTAAGATCAATTATTAATCAGTCTCAATTGGAGCAAGAGAGTTTAAACAGGCTATCCAAAATGGAACAAGGAGAGTTCGTATCAGTGTTCGACGATATTGATGAATATAGAAATTTGTCTACCGAAAAGGAGCAGCTGATTAAAACTAATAAAGTTACTGTTAATGATATTAATCGTCAAATAATGGAACTTAGAAAGCATTATACAAAAGACGTAGTGCAATATATTCAGAATATCATTTTTCAAAAAGTCGATCTTCTGAAGTCCAAAAAACAAACCAAGTCGAGAATAGAGAGAATTGCTAGAAGCTTAAATAAGAGCAAGAAGGCTTACAAAACTTTTGATAAATTGAAGAGTGATCCAGAGAACTTCAAGACAATGACAGAGGTTCTACCTGTATGGATAATGAGTTTGGATGATGTTAGCCGAATTATTCCAGCGGAGGTGAACTGCTTTGACTATGTGATTGTTGACGAAGCTTCGCAGTGTAACTTGGCGTACGCTTTGCCGGTAATGCTCCGTGCGAAGCATACGATATTTTTTGGCGATAGTTTGCAGATGAGAGACACAAATACTCTATTCAAGTCTAATGAACAATTACAATCCATTGCGAAGAAGTCGGATGTGCCCGACGAATACCAGATTAAAGCAGAAGAGGATACTGTAAAGTCAGTTATGGACATAGCGACGCTGTCAGGTTTCAGGACAGTTGTACTAAAAAATCACTATCGATCCTCTCGGCAACTAATTGGGTTTTCTAATAAATATTTCTATAAACCTGTCGGAAGACGATTGGATGTAATAAATAACAATATCGTTAAATACAAAGATACTGATAGGATAATGCTAAATCATATAGTAGAGGTTGATAAGTCAAAAGAAATTTCAGAAAAGACTAATATTTCTGAAGCGGAAAAGATAGAGGAAATAATAAAAGACATACGAAGCGATCCTGTGCTTTATGGCAAATCAATTGCGGTGCTTACTTTCTTTAACGAGCAGGCCGAATTACTGCAAGAGCGGTTGGGTGACTATAAGAACGTGAAAGTTTCCACCATTGAGGGTATTCAAGGAGACGAGCGAGATATAGTTATTTACTCGTTCGTTATTACTGACCCTATCAGTGGGAAAAAGCGTTATCGCCCATTGTCTGGTGAAGGCGGTGAAATTAGAAGGTCGGCAAATGAGGGGCGTGTCAACGTTGCTTTTTCTCGTGCGCGCGAGCAAGTGCATTGTGTAACATCCATACCGATAGAGTTGTGGCCGGACAAAATTTGGATAAAGAAATACTTAAAATATGTTAAAGAGCACGGTTCTGTTTCATATCAGCACGCGTTTAACGAACAACATTTTGACTCAAAATTTGAGGAGGAAGTTTACTGTTATTTTGCAGACAACCTACTTCCTAACGAATATGGGTTACAAACACAGGTGGAGAGTTGTGGATTCAAGATTGATTTGGTTATTAGTCAATTAAGTACGGGTAAAAAACTAGCAATCGAGTGTGACGGACCGACTCATTTCGAGAATGGTGACGGACAAGTGTACGTTTCAAATGATTTTGAAAGGCAGGGAGTACTAGAGTCGGCGGGCTGGAATTTCTACAGACTATCTTATTTTGATTA
>CASDQU010000034.1 GCA_949282835.1 uncultured Bacillota bacterium
CAAAGGCATAATCTACCTGTCCAGCAACAAACTCAAGTTTGGCATCGCTATCACTTAATGCATCATATTCGGGACCTTTTGCAAAAAAGCCATCCATTAGCGAATTAACTCCGTCTCCCCTGCCACTTGTAAAATATGACAAACCAAATGCGCCCGTTCTTGCACGATTTGCGCTATACATACAAGCATTAAACATCATTCCACTAAATGTGGTGTTAGTGCTTGGGTCTTTTGCACCAAACATATCATAATATGCATAGGTTTTTTTACCGTCTGCAGTTTCTGCAGATTTTAATCTATTTACACTTGCATCGCCATACATGCTGGTAAGTTCATCTTCATTGCCTGCGCCTGCCGTAATATTATCTAAGGTTCTAAGAACAAAGCTTGATAATTGAAGACCAATAACTACTATTACTGGCAAAATTACAAATGTCAAAAGTGATTTTATAGCGGTATATATGTATTTCCATGGATTTGTTTGTGTGCTGTCTTCACTATAGTGAGACTTTATAATCGCAACCATGGTGGTAAGTACTAAAACAATCAAACCAAAAATGGCAAGAGACCAGAAAACGGTATTAAGAGCGTCATATATCGAACTGTTTTCGCCGAACCCTAAAATACCATAGACGAACTCTGATAATGGGTCAGTTCCTGTTACTGCCGCGCCGGTATCTGCTCTGAAATATGTATCAAGACCGGCAAGTTTTCTAACAAGCGATTGCATTGCGTCAACGGCACTTGCAAGACAGGCATATAAAAAATAGATCGTCTTTGGCAAGATGTCAAAGATGGTTGCTACTTTTTCCCAAAAACTAAGATTGAGTAATGAAATAGAATTCAAAGTTCTTCCTCCAATATGGAATTAGATTTACATTTATCATTTACATTATAACAAATAAAAATACAAAATACAACAAATCTCAAAAAAAAATTTATTTTTTTTAATAACTTTAATTTTTGTATTTTTTAAAATTAGCAATAAAAAGCAAAAAAATATCAAGCTGAATTTTTATTTAATTTTTTTAAGCTTGGCACAATTATTTCTATGCCCTCTTTAATAACATTAAAATTGAAGCTGCCTTCACCAATTTTTTCACCGTCAAGGTTGATAATGGTATCACTAGTTGTGGTCACATTGAAATTGCTAAGTTTTAAATTGATAATGCCTTTATATTTTTTATTTGTAATACCTCTTAAGAAGATAAATGCCACCCTGCTAACAGCACCCATATTGACAATATCATTTTTGCTTTTTACCAGCACAACATCTATAAACCCATCATTTAAAAGAGCATTTCTGTTAATTCTCATGCCGGCTACACTTCTAGAGTTTAAAAAAAGCATAAAGGCAAACTTCCCATCAATTTCTCCGCCATCATATTTTAAAGTGAGCTTAACCGCTGGAGTTGAAAATACCTTTTTTATGCCATGAAAGGCATAGGCAATTTTGCCAATCTTTTTCTTTGCCCTTTGGTTTGTAGCATAACTTGTTTCGGTGAAAAGTCCGGCACAACAAACATATATTCCATATCTATCATTCATTTTAAAGATATCATGTTTAAAAATTTCGCCGTGTAGTATATTTTGTACTGCCTTTGATATATTTCTTGGAATATAAAGAGAATGAGCGACATCATTAACAGTGCCAGTTGGTATATATCCAAGCACCGGCTTTTTATTTAGCCTAGCAAGGCTGTTGACTACTTCATTTAAAGTTCCGTCCCCTCCCGAAACGACAATTAAATGATAATCTTCTCCTTTTTCTAAAACTATCTCGCCGATATGTCCTGCATATTGAGAAATGACAACATCGACTTGATACTTACTCTCAAGCATTGCCACAATTTTATCTTTCTTTTTTGCGATTTTGCCTTTGCCGCTGATTGGGTTATAAACAAACAAACATTTTTCCATATAATAATGATATACATTTTTTTATAAATAAGTCAAATTATTACAAAAAATTGATAAAAAACGATATTTTATTTTAAAAATTACACAAATTATGATATATTCGCTATATGAAAGCTTTTAAAAACAAAAAAGATGTGAATAAATTTATTTTACAAATATTTATTGTTGCACTTGCAGGGCTGGCTGGAGGAAGCACCTTTAGGACTTTTTTCACTCCCGCCGAAATTATACCTAGCGGCATTTCAGGACTTGCCCAGATTATACATAACCTTTTTACTCAAGTTTCTGTCAATATTCCAACCTCAATAATCTATTTGATTATAAATGCGGTTTTATTTTTATTTGCCTTTAAAATATTTGGATGGAAATTTTTGTTGTTGTCAGGAATTGGCGTTGCAATGTATACTTTAGGTATGCAGTTTGGTGCAATTCCAGGGCTGTATAATGCAACAGAGATTGACACTCTGCTCTATGCAATAGTAGGCTCAAGCATATATGGCATAGTGGTTGGTCTTGCCTTTAGATTTGGCGGGTCGACTGGTGGAAGCGATATAGCTGGAGCAATAATAAATAGATATTTTCCAAATATCAAAACAGGATACTGCATACTTTGTATAAATATTGTGGTAATAGTGCTAACTGCTATCACCAGCGGGATATCAACCTGCCTATATGCTCTTATAGTTGCTGTCATTAGTGCAATGGCAACTAACCTTGTCCTTGAAGGTTCTAAAAGAGTTGTCTCTTTCTATATTATTTGTGACAAAGATGAAGAGATTGCAAGTGCTATACTTGAAAAATTTAAAAGAGGGGTAACAAGCCTAGAGGCTAAAGGCATGTATTCAAAGCAAAATAAATCTATGTTATTATGCCTTATACCAAAAGAAAATGCCCATGAAATGAAAAAGCTGGTTAAAGAGATTGACAACAATGCTTTTGTGTTTTCATCTTCGGTTACTGAAACGATTGGCGAAGGCGATTTTATGAAAGCAATATCTAAATTACAAGCCAAGATAAAAAAAGCGAAGGCAAATATAAAAAATCAAACTAAATATAAAATTTACAAAATTAACAAACAAAAAAGAGTTTTTAAAAGAAAGGTAAAATTTCATGCGATTGCAAAGATAGAAGATTAAATAAATTAAAAAATACCTAGATTTTCTAGGTATTTCAGCTTATAGACAAATAAATCAGACTGTTCAAAAACAAGCGATGCAAGGCTCGAAAAATACCTAAAAGCAGGAGTTTAGTTTCCCTAAATGACTGTTTTTAGGTGTTTTATTGGGGTAACCCCGTAAATGCTTTGGCATTTATGGGGAGAGGAAAGGCGAGCGTTAAAGTCTAAGTTGTTTTTAACAACTTGACATAAGCGTAGCCTTTGACGAAAACATAGCAAGAAAAATTCAAATAATTTTTCGGTCGCGCCCTTTTTCAACAGTCTGTCTAGGCATTTTTTAATTTATTCCCCCTTTTTTCGACTTTATTAGCCTTTAATCGCGCCTTTTGGACATTTTTAAATACATTTTTATAGTCTATCTTGTCAATTTTTTGTTGGTCATAATGGGCTAACGGTTGATTTAAAATAAATTGCGCAGTATTATCAATGCCGTTTACTCTTAATTTTAAAACATTTTCCACCATTTGGTCATAATGGTCTTTATTATCCATTAAATCAAATAAAATTTCTTTAAGCTCTTTAGCATTTTTAAAGGATTTGGCAACTCCTTTTGATTTTAAATAGTCAAGATTATGTCGCTCTTGTCCTGATACGGTGTCGGTAACAATAATTGGCAGTTTCTTATTTATCATTTCTGTAGCGCTTGTGCCGCCAAGTTTATTTAAAATCACATCACTTGCCGACATGTAAAGGTCAACCTTGCTTGTAAAACCTACATTGAGCACTTTGATATTCTTTTTGAATTTCATCTTGCTAATTTTCTCATAGTCTTGCTTGTTTCTGCCATTAATCATAATAACTTGAGCTTTGCGATTCCCAAGTGCATGAATAAGGTCGTTAAAAATGTTAAAGCCGCCCTTCCAATGTCCGCCACCAAACATCACCATAATGGTAAAGATATCATTGTCAAGTCCAAGCTCTTGTCTTGCCTCTTTTTTGCTCATCTCTTTAAAAAATCTTTCATTGACAGGCAAGCCTAGCGGTTTTAGCTGCTCTTTCTTAAACCCAATTTCTATAGAAGGCGCAGTAAAGTCATCGTTTGGAATGACAAAATAGTCAACGCCAATGCACCCTTCCCAAAAAGGAGAATTGACATAGTCAAGATTGGCAACTATCACTTTGCAAGGAATATCATAAATAAGCCTAAGATTGGTGATGGCAATAGCAGGATAAAAGTGGACGCTATAAATCACATCTGGCTTAAAATCATAGATTTCTTTAAGTAAGCCACCTACCAAGGACATAGCAACCCCTTGCGCCTTGCACTGATAGCGGTTTTTGGGGTCTTGTTTATAATAATGTTCATAAAACATATGGTAAAGATGTCTAAGTTTGCCGATTGCAATATTATAGCCCTTATCAGCCACCCAAATATTGATAGGCGAAGAATAACTTTTTAAAACATCGATAATCTTGACCTCGACATCGCCATATTCTTCAAGCTTTTCTTTCATTGCCTTAGCACAAGCATTATGCCCGTTGCCTGCAGTAACGGTTAAAATTAATATCTTTTTCATCGCTCTCCTTTAGGTTTAATAATTTTAGCAATTTTATCTATAATTGTAAAGCAATAATGTAATTTGCTATGATTTTTTGACAAATTATTATATAATTATCTTGTAAAAAATTGTCAAAGTGCAAAATTTATAAGGAGAAGGTTATGAGTAATCAAGAAGGCAAAATAGGGTTTGATAATGAACTTTATCTTAAACTCCAAACAAAAAATATCCTCGATAGAATAAAAAAATTTAACAACAAATTATATCTAGAGTTTGGCGGCAAAATTTTTGATGACCTTCATGCAGCTAGAGTTTTGCCTGGTTTTGACCCCAATATAAAGACTAAACTGCTCATGAAATTGAAAGATAGAGCGGAAATTATATTTTGTATAAGTGCAAATGATATTGAAAAAAATCGAGTACGCGCCGATTTGGAACTTAGCTATGACAATGAAATGCTGCGTATTATTGATAACTTGCGCGCACTCGGACTTTATGTGTCCTCTATTGTAATAACTCTATATAAAGGACAGCTAGGCGCTACTAGATTTGCCCAAAAATTGAAAAACCGCGGCGAAAAGGTGTATTTTCACAATTATACAAAAGGCTATCCAAGCGAGGTAGATATCATCGTTTCAGATGAGGGATATGGCGCTAACCCATATATCGAAACAACAAGACCGCTTGTCGTTGTGACAGCGCCAGGGCCTTCCAGCGGAAAACTTGCAACATGTTTAAGCCAAATGTATCACGACTATAAGCATGGAGTAAAGGCTGGCTATGCCAAATTTGAAACCTTTCCTGTGTGGAACTTGCCACTTAAACACCCTGTCAATATTGCCTATGAGGCTGCAACTGCCGACCTTAAAGATGTAAACCTCATTGACCCATATCATTTTAATGCGTATGGAATATTAACGGTAAACTACAATCGCGATATAGAGGTGTTCCCAGTCCTTAAAAATATATTGCGCAAGATTACAGGAAAGGAAATATATAAATCGCCAACCGATATGGGTGTCAATATGGTGGCAAGCGCAATAACTGATGACGCTCTTGTTAAAGAGGCGGCGCAAAAAGAGATTGTAAGAAGATATTATAGAACTGAATGCGAATATAAAAAGGGGCAAGCCACTTTTGATACAGTTGAAAGAGTAAAATATTTAATGGCAGAGCTTGACCTTTCCCCAGACTTTCTGCCAGTAGTACCAGCCGCTAAAAAGGCAAGCAAAGATTGCGGCTACCCAGTAGTTGCTCTGCAGCTTGCAAATGGTCAAATTGTATATGGCAAAAACAAAAAAATCATTTCAGCAAGCGGTGCTGTAGTGCTGAACGCCTTGCGCACTTTGGCTGGACTTGGAGATGACTTTGATATCATTAGTGACGATATTTTGCTGCCTATTGTAAAATTGAGAACAGACATTTTGCATAACAGTAGCGGCGTGCTAAACCTTGATGATGTCTTAACAGCTCTTGCCATCTCTTCCACAAATAATGAGAAAGCTGCAAAGACCTTAAAGGCTATAACCCTGTTAAGAGGCTGTGAGGCACATAGCACATATATGCTTTCACAAGCTGAAGAACAAACGCTCAAACGGCTTGGAATAAACATCAGTTGCCAGCCAGTATTTCTAAATGGTAATCTATTTGTAACTTGATAAATCACTATATAAAAAAACTTTCTACTTTTTTAGTAGAAAGCTT
>CASDQU010000035.1 GCA_949282835.1 uncultured Bacillota bacterium
TACTTATACTTTCTATCAAATAAATGAGAATGGCAAGACATTCATCACTTCGACTAGCAAATCTTTCACTGTTAAAAATGGTTATTACTATACTGATAGTGATAAGGACACAAGTGGTTATAGTCTTGTTGCAGATTGGGCAACAACTGTACCTGATAGTGCAATTGTTGGCGTTGAGGTTGATCTTCCTTCTGTAACTGCAACAACTAGATCTACAAACAGCCCTGCAAGCGAGTCTGTCGAGGTTTACTATGAAGTTTCTGTTGCAAAGATGAATAGCAACGGACAATATGCCGATGATGTAACTGACACAGTTTACAATAAGGAAGACAACACATTTAAAGCAATAGAGGAAGGTTCTTATAGAATCACCTATACAATCAGAGATTTCTATGGCAATGAAGTTAAAAACTCTTTTGATCTTGATAATGTTAGAGATTCTCAAGCTGCACAGGTATATATGTATGACGCAGGCACTGATACTAGAGCTGAGGATGGAACATATTCAAGTATAAGCGAATATAAACTTTCTTCTCAAACTGTAGCAAGAAATATTGTAATGTATGCTATTGCTGGTAGCGATAATATGGTTGCTGCTGAAGATCTTACTCTCAGACGAGAGATTAGACTTGGTAGCAGTGTTAGATTTAATATAACCGAAGAAAAATATAATAATTATAATCTTATCTTTGCTCCTTCTTCTAATGGCAATTCTGGCGATTATGCAGTCTTTGAACAAATTGCTCAAGACAACTATGAAATCAGAAAACAAATGATTATGGAAGGACTAGATTTCACAGATGGACAAGTTGTTCAAACTTGGCTTAAAGACAACAACTATCTTCTTGTTACCACAGACGGAAAAAATGTAAAGGGTGAGTTTATAGCTGGAGAAGATGCTGATATTGAAGACGATGCGACTATAGATCAGTTTATTGAAGCAGGATATGCTTATATTAAATCTACTACAGGTGGCAACTACACTTTCTCTGCAGGCTCTTATAATTTCTATTATTTTGCGAGTGACAATACAAATAATGAGCGAAGCAAGTATTACAGTGTAACTCTTTCTTCATCAACTGATGAGGCAGTTCCAACTATCACATTTGATACTGATCTTCAAACAACATATCTTTCAAACGATGTAATTGAATTTGCTGTAGCAGGCGCAAGCGACACAGTGGACTCTAGACTTGAGGTTGTGACTGCTTATAGATATCTTGGCGAAGATAAAACAACTCCAGTTGCAAGTGATCAAACCAATCAAACAATTTCATATCTACTTGAAAACTGGAATTCAAATGATAGCGACAAGTGGTATGTTACTTCAAGAGGTCAAAATGGACTTGTAACTAGCGATGGTTGGTTCTATGACTTAGATGCTGAAACATACAAAATTGATCTAAGTGAAAAACCTGCAGATGCAAGATATGTAGAAATCTTATGCTATGCAGTTGATGACAATGGAAATGTCGGATTCTATAACAGAATAATCAATATTGCTGATACAACTGACACTGACAGCCCAGTACTTTACAAGGTCGTTGGGGCTCCAGACGCAGACACGCAGTATAATGCTCCTATGTCAATCACTTTACCAACACTATATTTTACCGATTCTAAAGTAGAATATATGAACGCCGATGTTATGGTTTATAAAATAACTGAAGATGAAGATGGTAATGTAACAGATAGACAGCTCATGCAAAGCACTAACATGACTACAAGAGTTGACACTTATAGAGGAACATTTACAGTTGATGGCGGAATTTTCAACGCTTCTTCTAATGGTAAATATCAAGTTGTAATAACTGTTAGCGACAGTTCAAATCATACAGTTTCTACTTACTTTACTTATCAAGTAGGTGGCGGTGTTGTCATTGAAGATCCTGTGATTGATAATATCACTTCAGAGCCTGTTGAAATTGCTATTGATGAAAGTTATAGATTAACAACTCCTACTATTGCAGTTACTGATTCAACAGAGTATGGATATATCGGAATCAATAGCGAAGATGATTCAAATGCTGCAACATACTATACTCCAACTATGGTTTCTGCAAGCAATAACCAGTATGAACTTAATCAATATGAGTTTATTGGTAAAGCAAAGGGAACATACAAATTACAATATGAAGTTTATCTATTAAGATATAAAACAAGCGAAGTTACTTCTTCTCCAACTGCTAATAAGCTATTTATGGACGCTTCTGGCAGACTTAAATACTATGATGGAACAACTGAATACTTTGTCTTTATGGATGAAAATCCATACTATGGACAAACTGAAGATGTTCCAGAGGGCGCAAACACAGACGACAAATACATTATAAAAGTTCACAAGAACATTACTGGAGTTGCAAATAGTGACGATGAAGGAACCCTTTCACTTGATAGCTCTGTTCTTGGCGATATGGTTGAACTCTTCGTTCTTACAAGTGATGTTCAAACTATAACAGTTCAAGATGTTGTCATTACTGTTACAATTGATGATGATGCATATGCAATTACGAAATATCCTGAAATTAACGAGGGAGATCCTGTTCCAATAACAATTGTAAAACCAAATGTTCAAGTATCTGGTGCTGATAAAGGTAACGATATCGATAGGACTGAATCAACAGTACAAATTACAAGAACTAGCGGCAGTTCTACAACCACGCTTGCGACAATTACTTTAGAGGAATGGGAACATCATTTTGATGATACAAACAATAGAAACTTTGATATACAAGGCTCTACAATTAAATTACTTCTTCGCGACAATGGAACTTATACAATCAGATATTCAATTCAAGCTGTTGACCACTTAGGACAAAAAGTTGGAGATCCTGAAGTTCTTGAATACTCTATTTCAAATGGTGATGTTGAAGCTCCTACTGTTGAACTTTCAGATGATTTTGTTAAATCAACTTATAAACTTGGAGATACTTTAGTGCTTAATATGGCTGGAGTTGAAGTTGAAGACAACACAACCGATGTCGAATCTTTACTAAAAACCATGAAAGTTACCTTAACTAACACCGATACAGAAGAAAGCTGGACTCTTAAAAGTGATCCTAATGCTAGTGAAGGAACATATATTTATGAGCATAAATTTGAATCTGCTGGAAACTATACTTTGACTATCACTGTTGAAGATGAAGCTGGCATTTCAGGCTCTTCTTCAGTATCATTTACAGTATCTACAGAAGATACCGAGCCTATCAATGTTACAGAAGTGCTTGGCGGTGTTCTTATTGGACTTTCAGTAGCCTTACTTGCAGGTGTTGTAATCTACTTCATTGTATCAAAAGTTAAACTTGACAAGAAGGAAAAAACATACAAAGCAAAAATCTCTAAGAAAGATGATGAAAAGAAAGAAGACTAATTTTTAAAAAATATCATGTTTTACAACATGGTATTTTTTTGATAAAAAATTTTTCTTTCTAAATATGTAGCATGATATAACTCATTAATTTTACATCATAATAATTCTTCTCTTTGCTATATTTGCTTGACAAATAAGGCATTATATGATATATTATTAAGCGTATCCGTATGCAAAGGGTTACAAAGTCTATTAAAATTTGATAGCACCCTATAAGCAACGAGTTTGGTTAGAGGAGGTAAGAATTATGTTTGCTATAGTACAAAGTGGTGGCAAGCAATACAAGGTTAGCGAAGGCGATATCATTACTGTTGAAAAATTAGTAAATGCTGTTGGCGACAAAGTTAAACTTGAGGTTTTGCTTGTAAGTGACAATGGAAAAGTAGTAGCTGGCAACCCTTTTGTTCAAGGCGCAGAATGTGAAGCAGAAGTAGTTGCTCACGGTAAAGGAGACAAAATAGTTGTTTTCAAATATAAGCCTAAGAAGAATGAAAGAAAGAAACAAGGTCACAGACAACCATTCACTCAATTAAAAATTTTATCTATAAAAAAATAAGGCTTGATTATGACAAGGATTACATTTTATAAAAAACAGGGCGACTATATTGGATTTATCGTGGATGGTCATACAGGAAAGGCAGAATATGGCAAAGACTTGCTTTGCGCTCAGCTTTCGACTGTAGCTCAACTTGCTATAGTTGGCTGTGAAATTGGCAATTTCAAAATTGCAAATAAAGAAATAGCTGACGGTCATCTAGAAATTTTTTTAGAAGACTATAAAAATCCAAATGCTCAATATCTATTCAAAACTTGTTATCAATCCTTTAAATCTATTATCATTGATGAAAAAAAATATGCAAAATTGGAGGTAAAAAATGTTTAAGTTTAATGCTCAACTTTTTGCTCACAAAAAGGGTGGTGGTAGTACTAAAAATGGCCGTGATTCTCAAAGCAAGCGTTTAGGTGTTAAGGCTTACGGCGGAGAAAAGGTAACTGCTGGCTCTATTATTGTTAGACAAAAAGGCACAAAAATTTATCCTGGACAAAATGTTGGCATGGGTAAAGATTATACACTTTTCGCCCTAGTTGATGGCGAAGTTAAATTTGGTCAGAGCAATAAAAAGAAAATTGTTTCTGTAATTGCAGGCTAAAGATTTAAGAGGGCTTTAAAAGCTCTTTTTTTATTGAGGAGCGCAGATGAATTATATTCTTGTTAAAGATGGTATTTTAGTAACCGATACCAGTTCATTTAATCCTGAACACATTTTTGAATGTGGTCAAGTCTTTTGTTATGAAAAGAAAGATGACTCATACTATTCTTTTCCAGGAGATAAACTAGCCAAAATCAAAAAGGTAGACCAGGGATATTTGATAGAAACCAATGAGATTGACTATTTTATTAATTATTTTGATTTAGACAGAGATTACAAGGCAATTAAAACTTGTCTTGAGAAATATCCTATAATGAAAGAGCCACTCAAGTACGGATATGGTATAAGAATTTTAAATCAAGATTTATATGAGACTTTGATTTCTTTTATCATATCAGCCAATAATAATATAAAAAGAATAAAGCTCATTTTAAATAATTTAAGAAAGGCGTATGGGAAAAGTAAGGGCGAGAATATCTTTGCTTTTCCATCTTATCAATTCTTAAAAGATAAAGATGAAGATTTCTTTAAGAGTATGGGCGCGGGATATAGGGCTAAGTATTTGGCAAAGGTTACTAAGCAAATTTCGCCGCAACAGCTTGAGGCGCTTAGAGAAATGCCAACTAAAGAGCTTAGAGAAAAACTTATTAGTCTTAGCGGGGTAGGAGGCAAGGTGGCAGATTGTGTGCTACTTTTTGGTTTTAGGCGTGGCGATGTTTTTCCGGTAGATACTTGGATTAACAAGTGTTACAATAGCTTTTTTTCGGCAACTTATAATCGAGAAAAGATAAGAAATGATTTAATTTGTCAATTTGGTAATTTGAGTGGCTATGCTCAGCAATATCTCTTTTTTTATCAACGCTCATCTTTAAAAAGTTGAAAAACTCAAAAAAAAATCAAAGTTTTTTTTGATTTTTTTGCAAAAATTTATCAAATTTTATTAAATTGACTATTTACACCAGCTAAATGCTATGATATAATTAAGAGGTAAGGAGATAGCAATGGTAAATAATTCTTTGTTGTTATTTGGGACAAGCGATATCGTTTTAGTATCAGTTTTTGGAGCAATCTTTATCGCTTTAGTTGTATATGCTTGTTTTGTTCCAATGAAAATTTGGTTTACAGCTTTGTTTAGTGGCTGTTATATTCCATCTTGGAAACTTATTAGTTTTAAAAATAATAAATTAAATTTAAACGATATTTTAAATGCTTATAGCATTGCCAAAAAATCTAGTTTAGAGGTTTCTTTAAAAGAAATTGTCAATATATATCTTGCTAATGGCAATGCTCTTGAAGTAGTGAGGGGATTAAAACTTGCAAAAGATGCTGGCTTGTCATTGTCATTAAAACTTGCAACCGCTATCGAGCTTTCCTCACATAAAGTTGTTGAATTAATTCAAAATAGTATAAATTCTACTCTTGTGGAAATTGACAAAATAAATGGCTTTGCTCAAGATAAAGTGGAAATTATTGCAAGTGCAAATGTGTCAGTTAAGGTCAATCTTTTTAAATATGTAAGCGGGTTAGGACTAGACGATTTAAAAAGTAATATTAAAGCATGGATTATGGAAAATATAGCCAAAGCAAAAGACCATAAACAAATTTTGAGTGAGCCTAATCAAAGTTTGCTTTCCAATTTAGATTTACGAGTTGTTACTAAAAATTCTATGTACAATGTAATTGATATCAATATTTCTAGTATTAGCATAGGTCGCGACTTAAATGCAGAGAGAGAATTGCAGGTGGCTGAAAAGGAAAAAATTTATGCTCAAATTGAGGCAGAGCGCAGAAAAAATGCTGAAGAGATTAAAGAGCTTCAAATGAGAACTAAGACTGAGCAAATGAAATCGACAGTCCTTCAAGCGGAGGCAGAAGTTCCTATGGCACTTTCTCAAGCGATAAAAGAAGGTCGTTTCTCAGTTATGGACTATTATAAATTGATGAATTTGCAGGCAGATACTGCATTAAGACGAGCTATTATTAGCGATAATAAAAATCAACCAGATAGTGATGATGGAGATATATTCTAATGAGTAGTACTTTGATAATAATTTTAGTTGCTTGTGGTATATTCTTGTTTTTAGTGCTTGTTGCAGTACTTATTCATTTGTCAAATAAAAGAAGAAGAAATAATATTGATAATAGAATAAAACAATATAAATCAGAAGCCTCTCCAGTTGATGAAAAGATTACATTATCAAAAGATATCACCGCTCAAACTGCTGAAAACCTTGAAGACGATAAAGAAAAAAAAGAGGCGCTAGAAAATAAAGAGCAAGAGCATATTGAGCCTATTATTGAAGACTATATAAATAGCGCAGAATTTCTTGGACAGAATGAAAATAAAAAGAAGAAATCAAGTCGCTCAAAACCATATACTAGGCAGCAAAATACCTCTGTAAGGATAAATAACAATATAGAAGATAGAGATAAAGAATTTGAAGACTTTTTAAATGAGCATGCTCTTTCAAGGCGTATTGTTAATAATGAGATTTTAGAGAAACTTAAAGACCTCCCTCCTAATATCAAGGCAATAATATTAAGCAATGTTTTTAATAAATATAATGATGATTAAAAATCAGCCTCAACGGCTGTCAGACTGTTGAAAAACGGCGCGACCGAAAATTTAATAAAAATTTTCTTGCTTCGTTTACTGAAAAACACCTAAAAACAGTCATTTAGGGAAACTAAACTCCTGCTTTTAGGCATTTTTCGAGCCTTGCATCGCTTGTTTTTGAACAGTCTGCTTTATTTGTCTACAAGCTGTCAGCCTCAACGGCTGTTTTTTTATCTGTCAATTTTTAGAAGTCTATATATTTAATGTATCTACTGCAAAAGATATAATTTTACTTTTGTATGCATATTTTACTATATCATTCCTATTATGGAGGAAAAATGTTTAATTTTTTCAACGAGATTAAAAACAAGGGACAACTTAACAATCCCGAATTTTTAAATGACTATAATATTGTAAATATGTCAGGCAAACTTCTTTATGTAGAAGGACATAAAGGAGTAACGGTTATTTCAAAAGAAGTTATTGCTTTTAAAGTAAAAAAGGGAAGGGTTGTGGTAGAAGGCAAAGATTTTATTGTTAAAGAGCTTACAGAAAATACTCTTTTAGTCCAAGGTGAAATAAAAAAGACGGAGATATTTTAAATGAATTTAAAAAATAAAACGACATTCAAAATAAAAGGTTTAAATCAAGAACGATATTTTAATAATATTTCAAAATCGATAAATATATACAATATTAAAAAAGAGGATGACGGAATAAGTCAATTTGAAGTTGGATATAGAGACAGAAAGAAAACAAAACAAATTTTAGAGCGAGAAGGTTATCAAATCTTATCGGTAACAAATCATGGGATATTATTTAATATCAAAAAAATATTTTTCCGTTATGGAATAGTGGCTGGGCTAATTTTTTGTCTTTTATTTTATATTCTACAATATAACTTTATTTTACAAATCAAAGTACTTGGTCAGCCCAGTGAAATTCAGAGTTTGATTAAAGAGTATGTTCAAGATAATTTAAAAAGCAGTTTTAAATATAATATAGATACCAAAAAAATCGAAAATTCAATTAAAGAACGATTTGACGAAGTCAGTTCTGTGAGCGTGGCTATATATGGGCAGACACTACTTATCAATTATAATCCTTCTACAATTCCCGAGCAATTACAAGGTGAGTTTGACCCAATTATAAGTCAGTATGATGGCATGATAACCGATATAGACTTAATATCAGGCACGCTAAATGTTCATGTAGGAGATATAGTACAAAAGGGCGAGGAATTGGTGTCGCCTTATATAGTCGACACTGATGAAGAAATCAGGCAGGTGACGCCTATAGCCAAGATAACAATGGATGTTTGGATTAGTGAAAGTGTTGCCCATTATGATTATAGGCTGGAAACTAGGCGTACTGGCAAAAAAGTCATTTCAAGTTATGTTAAACTAGGAGAGCTAGTCATTTACAGTCATGAAGAGGAGAACAATTTTAAAGAATATGAGCTTGAAAGCTATTCCCGTTCTCTCACCAAAAATTTACTGCTTCCTTTCAAATTAGAAAAAATGGTCTATTATGAGACGCAAACCGATGAGATAGTTGAGCCTTTTGAAGAGGTAAAAGAAGAAGTAATACAAAAAGCTCGTGAAAAAACGTTGATTTTTTTAGATAAAAATGCAATAATAATAGATGAAAATTATGTTATCAGGGATGCTGGAAATGTTCACAATGTGATTTATACCATCACTACCAGCGTTACTTTAGGAGGATAAATGCATATTTATTTTGAAAAAATTGGCTGGAAATTTAGAAAATATATAAAAAAAGTGGTAAATCAAGCATTAAAATATACAGATAACGATTTGCCTATGGCTGTTGTGACTTTTTCCTTTATGAATGAAAATGAGATGAGAAATTTAAACAATAAAAGCCGAAATGTAGATAAAGTAACAGATGTTCTATCTTTTCCAATGATTGAAATGCACTATGGCGAAAGTTTAAAATCTTATTTAAAAGAGGTTTCCCCAGATGGAAATCTTTACATAGGCGATGTGGTAATTTGTCCTAAAAAAGCAAAATTGCAGGCTAAAGAATATGGACATTCTATCAAAAGAGAGGTGGCTTTTTTGGCGTTACATGGGCTATTGCATTTACTGGGTTATGACCATATCAAACATGAAGATGAAGTTGTAATGATGCATTTAACTACAAAAATATTAAATTCATTAAAACTTGAGAGGAAATGATGTTTAAATCTGGATTTGTAGCATTAATTGGAAGACCGAATGCTGGCAAAAGCAGCCTTGTCAATCGTTTAGTTGGCGAAAAAGTCGCCATAATTTCTTCCAAACCACAAACAACGCGCGATAATATTTTAGGTATATTGACCAAAGATGATTTTCAAATTATTTTTGTAGATACACCTGGAGTTCATCATAGCAAAAATCATTTAGATAAGAGGATGATGAAAAATGTGCGCTCAGCCATAAGTGGAGTAAACCTCATTGTTTATCTATTAGATGGAAGCAAAAGTGTGGATGATGAAGAGAGAGCCTATATTGAGCATTTGCCAGAGAATAAAATGATTATTATGACTAAATGCGATTTAAAAGAGAGATGCGATTATAGCTGTGATTTAAAGGTATCTTCAAAAACAGGAGAAAATCTTGACAAACTTTTGCAATTAATTTTATTGCGACTTCCGTCATATGAAGAACCAAATTATCTATATGAAGAGGGTTATTTTACCGATAAGAGCATAAAGTTTTTAATCGGCGAAGAGATACGCGAAAAGGCATTAAATTTGCTTCACGAAGAAGTGCCTCATGGAATTGCTGTTGAAGTTATAAGATTTTATGAGGGTGATAAAGTTTGTGAAATTGATGCAGATATTATTTGCGAAAATGAAAGGCATAAAGGAATGATTATTGGCAAGGGCGGCAGTGTTTTAAAGCAAATAGGGATTGCTGCGCGCGAGTATGCTGAAGGCTTGCTTGATAAAAAAGTGATATTAAAACTTTTTGTCAAGGTGGAGAAAGATTGGAGAAATAAACCTGAAAAATTGAAGAATTTAGGTTATTAATCATAATATTTTTGTATTTTAAAATAAAAAAAAGAGATATTTTTTTAATTAAGCATTTTAGCAATGTCAAGATTCAACAAAATAGTTTAATAGAAAGAGTATAATTAAGATTTTTGCTAAATTATACTCTTTTTTAATATACCCTCACTTCTCTTTTTAGTCTAATAGCAAATTTTTGATACACCTCTTTTTCACATAAATTTATAAGGTACAAAATGTCACTTGCAGAAGCATTGTCTCTATTTATTATAAAGTTGGCATGTCTTTGAGAGATGATAGCCGCTCCTTTTTCCTTGCCCTTCAGCCCGCATTGTTCAATCAAATATCCCGCACTTGTATGAGCGGGGTTTTTAAATACAGAGCCACAGCTATATCCTTTGGGTTGTTTTACCGCTCTCAAATTGCAACATTCAAGAAAGTTTTTTTGTATGTCGCACCTATCTTTTTTTACCAGTTTGAATTTGGCAGATAAAATTAAACAGTTTTTTAATGAAGAGGAGCGATAAAAGTGTTTTATTTTATCTTTACTTAGTTTTATAATTTTACCGTTTTGAAGTATTTTTACATATACTAGATTATCAAAAATATTGCTGCCAAATGCCCCGCTATTCATAATGATTGCGCCGCCAACACTGCCAGGAATACCAGCTAAATTTTCAAACCCTGATAGTGAATGTGCCAAGCTTTTTTGATATAATTTGATAAGAGAGCAGGAAGCATTGACCATGCAAAACTCTTCTTTAATCTTGATATTATCGCATATATTTTTAGTTGAGATAAAAAGCATTTTTTCACCCTTGCGAGAAATTAGCACATTGCTGCCGCGTCCTAGTATTTTGAAAGGAATGTTGTTTACTTTTAAGAAATTATATATATAAATTAGCTGCCTGTTATTTTTTGGATAAAAGACACCTTTGACATTACCACTTATATGGTATGAGGTGATATTTTTGATTGCTTCATTTTGTACAAACTTAATATCTAATAAATCAATGTTTTCTTTCATAATTTCCTTTAAATGATGTTAAAATTTATCTTTTTTAATAAATAATCAAATTATTTTTTGTCGCAAGCTTTCTTTCTAGTAGTATTATTTATGAAAAAGAATGGAATAAGTTTAATTATCAAATAATTTTCATTAAACATATAAAGATAATATGTTGGAAAAAGTTAATAAAGTATACATGATTGGGGTAGGCGGTATCAGCATGTCTGCCATAGCTAAAATTTTACATACTCAAGGAATTAAAATATATGCTTCAGATATTTGTTGTAATAAACATATAGAAAAATTAATAAATGAAAATATTATTACCTTTAGAAAGGGAAGTTGCAGCGATTTTGTTCGCAAATGTGACGCTGTAATTTATACATCTGCTGTAAGTGATAACAATAAAGATTTAATTTTGGCAAGACAATTAAAGAAAAAAATATTTACAAGAGCAGAAATATTAGGGGAGTTATCAAGACAAAAAAGAACAATTTCGGTTGCAGGAACACATGGGAAGACAACGACAACAGGACTAATCGGTCAAATGCTTCTTAACAGCTCTTTAAATCCCAACATTCATATAGGCGGAGTATTAAAAAATATCTCATCCAATGTTTTGGTGACAAATGGAGATATTTTTGTCAGTGAAGCATGTGAGTATAAAGATAATTTTTTAAAGCTTTCCAATTTCATATCTATTGTTTTAAATATCAAAGCCGAACATTTAGATTATTTTCATGATTTAAGCAATGAATTTAATTCTTTTCAAAAGTTTGTATATAACACTGTAGAGAAGGGCTTTGTAATTTTAAATAATGACGACTTTCTTGCAGCCAAACTATGTTCAAAGCGCAAAACTTACACTTTTGCAATAGAGCATAATGCAGATTTTAAAGCCATCAATATCAAACAATATGTAGATGGAAAATACAGCTTTACTGTGGCAACTAAAGAAAAGTTGCTAGGCGAGATATATCTGCCTTGCTATGGTTATCACAATATTTACAATGCTCTTGCAGCCATTGCAACAGGGGTTATTTTAAATATAGATTTCAAAAAAATAAAAGAAGGGATTGAAGGATTTGCCGGAATTGAAAGGCGGTTTGAAATAATAAAACAAAATAAATTTGTAACGATAATTCATGATTATGCTCATCATCCAGATGAAATAGAGGCAACCTTAAATTTATGTCAATCAATGAAGCCTAAAAGGCTTATAGCTATATTCCAGCCGCACACCTATTCGCGCACACATGATTTTTATAGTCAGTTTTTACATGCTTTTGATAGGGCTGATGAGGTATGGTTATTGCCAATTTACCCAGCAAGAGAAAAGCCAATAAAAGAAATATCATCTTTTAAAATGAAAAAAGATATGCAAAAGAGGGGAATAAAAGCGAGATATTTCCGCTCTTTCCAAGCCTGTAGACAAGAATTGTTATGTCAAGCACATGACAACAGCACCTTTATCTTTCTAGGAGCGGGAGATATAGTTGAGCTTGCCTATTCATTTTATAATTAAAAAATTAAATAAAAATATATTTTTTCAATAAATTATTTAAAAAATAGTTGTTTTTATCTTTTTTTCAA
This sequence comes from uncultured Bacillota bacterium, assembly GCA_949282835.1. GTDB lineage: Bacteria > Bacillota > Clostridia > Christensenellales > UBA1242 > Caccovivens. The sequence goes on from CASDQU010000035.1 coordinate 12,697, forward strand.
TAATAATTATTTATTTTTATTTTTTTGTGAATTTATTTATTAAAAAAAATATATCTAAAAAATAGAAGAATATTATAGAATTTTCCTTGGAAATGTGCTATAAATATATTGTAGCAAAATTTATTGATGTACATAAAACTTGTAAGGTAAGACAAGAGCATGTTTAAAATTCTCAATATAATTTTCATGTTTGTAAAAGATAGGGAGTTTATGTATAGAGTTCAAAAGATAAATAAAAAATTGTTGGTGTTAAGTGGCGCTTTGCTATTCTTTATGCTTATACTTTTTAATGTGTTTTTTATAAATCAATCTACTTATGCGGCTCAATCAATGTCAGATGTTTGTCTTGTAGAAAACTTTGAGGAATTTGAAAGAGCCGTTTTAGAAGTATGTGATGATAAAAGTGAAAATAGGCCTTTATCACAAAGAAGTGGACAAGATGGCAGCCTTTCAGTCGCCACAAAATTCAATTTAAAAAGATTGATAGTGCGCGGACATCTTGAAGATTACTATGGCGCACAGACGGTGATAAAAGGTTATAAAGATTATGTTGTGTTATGCTATTCATCGTATCTTTCAACCTATCATGCTTATAATCAGTTGATTAAAAATGCTGATATTTCTGTCATGATAGACTCAACTATTTATGCAACTGCCGACTCAAATACTAGTCTGTCAAGTCAAGATATAACAAATAATTGGGGAAATGAAGCCATCAATGTCGATTTAATAAATCAATATTTACAAACTAATGGTACGCAAGAAGAATTGGTGGTCGTGGTACTAGACTCTGGCATTAATACCTCACATTCGCTATTTAATGATAGATTTTTGGTAGAAAATGGTGAGATAGTAGGAGATGGATATTACACCTCTATTAGTCATAGCTCACAATATGATTTTGAAGATGACTATGGTCATGGCAGTCATGTTAGCGGCATAATAGCTCAGCTTACACCTAGCAATGTGAAGATATTGCCTATCAAAGTTTTAAACAATGTTGGAGAAGGCAGTTTTCTTAATAGCCTGCTTGCACTTGAAAAAATTAACGACCATTATAGCAAAAAATACAATATTTGTTGTGTGAATATGAGTTTTGGCGGTCAAAATGATGATTTTGATACCATATCACAGTTTAATGATATTTTTGAAGCTTTATACAATAAAGGTATATTAAGCGTGATATCAGCAGGCAATGACCAACTTGATAGTAGCGGCTATACCCCTGCAAACTGCGATTATGTAATTACAGTTTCTGCGCTAAAAAAAGAGGACAATAGCTATAATTTTGATTATGAATATTCAAATTTTGGTGCAAATATAGATATATCTGCTCCTGGCACTGATATTTATTCTGCTGATTTAGAGGGTATAACCTCTAAAAGTGGCACTTCAATGGCAGCTCCTTATGTGAGCGGGGCGATAGCACTTATATGTTTAGATGAAAAATATTGGGACTTTTCACAGGCTAGCTTTCATGCCAAGACAATAGAGGAGCAACTGCTTGACAATGTGGTTGATTTAGGTGATAGCGGTTGGGATAAGTTTTATGGCTGGGGGATGCTTGATTTTCGATATTTCAATTTAGAGAGTAAAAATAATGATGTTTTAAGTTTTTATGATGGACAAACTCAGTTAAATGTAGATGATTACATTGAGTTCACAGAAAACTTTGATTTATCTGTCAGCTCAAGTGATGATAGCTATCAAATTTATTATACCACCGATGGCAGCACGCCTGATGTTAATTCTAATTTATATTTAACTCCAATAGAGATTTCCTCTTCAACAACCTTTAAATTTATAGCTTTTAAGTTTGATAATGGTATAGCAATTTCAAATTCCACTCTTTATACTGTTGAATTTTTCAATCCTACCGAGCCAATAGACAATTTTTTTGTCAATGAATATGGAGTATTGACAAACTATACAGGTCACTTTAAAAACTTGGAAATACCTAGCAAAATTGACGGATTTTATGTGTATACACTTGGCATAAGACTTTTTAATGATAACGGAATTGAATATTTAACTTTGCCAGATACTTGTACAAAAATTGAAGAATACTGTTTCTCTGGCTGCGACAATCTTAAAGAAATTTCACTTGACCGTGTCGTGACCATTGATGCGTTTGCCTTTGAAAATTGTAATTCGCTAACAGAAATAACTTTGACAAATACAACAGTTTTAGCGGCAAAGGTATCAAGTAAAGCAAATGGTCATGTCTTTGAAAATTGTAATAATTTAGAGATAGTATATATGCCAAAAGTTGTGATACTTGGACAGAACAATTTTACCAATAGCGCCGTTAAAGACGTTGTTATTGGCTCTAATTTTGATAATGGTGATGGACGAACAATAGAGGAAGATATAACTATATATTGCTATCAAAATTCATCAGCTCATCAGTATGCACGAATTTATGGAAATAAATTTGTTATTTTAGATGATTTTGAATTGATTACCGACCTTGAGGCTAATTTACAAGTTAAACAGCATGAAAAACTCACATTGCAAGTGGAAGCGACTGGTTTTAATTTGATTTATCAGTGGAAAGAGAGTAGTGGCACTATAGAAAATGGACAAATTATTGCTACCACTCATTCAAATTACCTTGAAATAGATACCTCTCAAGTTAAAGAAAGCAAATATTTTGTTGTGATTACAAATTGGGACGGGCAACAAATAACCTCTCAAATTTGCACTGTCAAAGTGGAGGGTGGCACCATTTTTACTTTGAAGTATGTTATTGATAAGGAAACTTATTTTACTCAAAACTATTATGAGGGTGATGAAATACAACTTATAGATGAGCCTACTTTAGAAGGGTATAACTTTGCAGGCTGGTTTATCGATCAAACTTTTCAAGAAGAATTTAATTTAATAGTTATGCCAAACGAGGATGTTACCATCTATGCAAAGTGGGAGCAACAAAAGTTTGACATTATTGTAACTTATATAGAAGATGGCATTACTTTGCCAATCGATGAAATAGAGTTAAACTATGGTGATAGTAAGACGCTATATTTCAATTTGCAGACTGGTTATCAAATAGAGAGTATACTTGTTGACGGCATAGCTTTAAGTAGCGAAAAATTGAAAGATATTACAAAAAGCGGGTTAACTTTTACCAATATTTCTAGCTCTCATGAAGTTGAGGTGATATTTACAAAAATTAATTATATAGTTTGCTATCTTTTAGAAGAATATAACCTTGACAATATCATTCAAGAGTATAATTATCAAGACAAAATTTCGCCTCCTGCAACTCCAGTTAAAGAAAATTATTATTATTTCGTGGGCTGGTTTGAAGATGAAAATTTTGAAATTGCAGCTCAATTTGATATTATGCCTGCTCAAAATTTGGTGTTTTATGGCAAGTTCGAGCGTAAAGAATATTATATTTCGGCTACATTTAATGGTGGCGGGCAGGTTTCGCCTCTAACTCAAACTATAACATACCCAAAGACTGCTATTTTTGCTGTAGAGCCATTGTATGGATATAGCGCCATTGAGGTAAAAGTTGATGGGCAATCAATTTCGGAAGATAAATTGTTTGAGGTCAATGACAGCGACAGCTTTGTTTTTTCAGTTTTGGAATATAGCTTTAGTGATAATGTTAGCTATGAAGAACATACAATTTCTATTGAATTTTCACAAAAAGAATATCAAATAGTTTTTGATTTTAATTATCCAAATAGTGACAATGTTATAGAAATATTAAAACATGATGAAAAAATAATCTTGCCTCAGCTTCCAAATAGAGAGGGATTTACATTTAAAGGATGGTATTTAGACGAAGATTATAGTAACAAGTTTGAGTTTGAGCAAATGCCGGCAAAAAATTTAACTGTATATGCTAAGTGGGAGATAGATTATTACACAATAGATGTAAGCGCAGGTGAAAATGGGAGCATCTCTCCAAGTGGGATGTTAAAGGTTAGCTATGCTAGTGATATAAATTTTAAGATTTTGCCAAATGAAGGCTATCATATCAAGTCAATTTGTATTGATGATGAGTATTTAAGTGCACAATCTTTGAAAGATGCCTTGGATAAAGGAGTTACACTAGCAAATGTCAAACAAAATCACACTTTAAGAGTGGAATTTGAGATTAATAGATATAAAATTACACTTTCAATTTTTGGTGAGGGGAATTTATATAGCGATCAGGATTTATCAAAAATTGAGCATGGCGAAAATGTTCAATTAAAAGCTGATGCAGATTTTAATAATTATGATATGAAGCTATATATCAATGGTAAACTGGTCAAGAGTAATGGTGATTTATTAATAGAAAATGTTACAAGCGATCTTAACATAATAGTCAAATTTACTAAAAAGCCCTTTTTAAAATCGCTTGATGGACTGGTGACAATCTTGTCTTGCCTATTGTTATTGTTGACGGTTGTAATTGTTATAAAAATATTAAGAAAAAGAAAGAAAAAGATAAAATAATTTTTAAATAAACAATTTGCAACTTATTTAGAAACTTTTTAACAGTTTATCAAAAGGAGAAAAAATGGAATTTGAATACAAGCAGATAGATATAAGTTATTTAGATGCAATTTTTGATATGCAAAAAGAAGTTTTTGAAGAGGGTTATGGATCAAAATATATTAAGATATCATTCAAAAGAGGTTTTAAAAGAGGCTTTAAGTCATGATAATTACACATTAGGAGTGTTTTATAAACAAAAACTTATTGCATTTATAATGTTGCAATACTATGATGCTTTAAACATGGACAGAAATTTACTTAAAAACACAGAGGACTGTAAATATAGTGAAATTTATACTATTTATTTAATACTTGTAAAAAAAGAATATCGTGGCCATGGATTACAACGAAAAATGCTAGAATTAATTGAAAACAACAAACAAAATATTATTATAAATGCGAAAGTATCGCCACAAAATAGTTATAGTCTTGATAATTTTCTAGCATGTGGTTATAAAATTTTAACCGAAATGAAAATGTATGGGGGATTTAATAGATTGATAGTCTATAAACCAATAAACTGAAGTCCTCCGTCAATGATGGTAAGAAATTTGAATAAAAAGTGTTGACAATATCAAATTTTTACAATATAATGATAATATCATAGAAAAGGAGACAGGAATGAAACACATTTTTAATAATAACAACAATAATAATTTAAACACATTTAAATAATGGGTTTCAATTTTGTTGTTGAAAAAATGGTTTATTCTTTCGCACTCTCTTGAAATCCAAGAGAGTGTTTTTATATCTATTTTAGCACTCTCTAAACAAGAGAGTGTTTTTTCTTAAAAGGAGGAAGTTATGAAAAAGATCAATGCCGTAGCGGGCGAAGAAGAAGGTAATAATTCATTTTAAGGAGGTTTGTATGCAATTTTTCTCCTTAAAAACATTATAAATTGCAAAAAAATAAAATTTAAGGAGAATTATTATGTTTAAAAAAGAAAAATACATCAAGTTAGATGTAATACAAAAACAAAAATATATTAAATTCATTAAAGATAAATTTGAAAGTGCTTTAGCAAAAGAGTTGGGACTTATTCGCGTTTCGGCTCCAGTTGTGGTGACTAAAGATAGTGGACTTCAAGATGATCTTAGCGGAGTTGAAAGAAGGGTGGCCTTTGATATTGCTAAAGACGGCAAAGAATTAGAAATTGTTCAATCTCTTGCAAAATGGAAGCGCTTTGCACTTGCTAAATATCATTTTCCTCTTGGGCAAGGGCTTTATACCGATATGAGTGCGATTAGAAGAGATGATAAGGTTGACCAAACACATTCAATCTATGTTGACCAATGGGATTGGGAAAGGGTTATTTCGAAAGAGGATAGAACTATTGACTATTTAAAACAAACGGTCAAAAAAATAGTAAAAGCGATTTGTAAAACTAGCAAATTATTAAAATCGAAGGGCTTTACTGGGGTGGATATTTCAGAAAAAGTATTTTTTATCACCTCTCAAGAGCTTTTAGATATGTATCCAGATTTGACTGACAAACAAAGAGAATATCAAATAACAAAAAAATATAAAACTGTATTTATCATGCAAATAGGCGATAAACTTTCTGATGGTAAGCCGCATGACCTTAGAGCTCCTGACTATGACGACTGGAGCTTAGATGGCGATTTGTTGTTTTATCATGAGGTGTTAGACCAAGCTTTGGAAATTTCCAGTATGGGCATAAGAGTTGATAAAGACAGCCTTTTGAAACAAATAGCTATATCTGGCAAAGAAGAAAGGCTTAAATTGCCTTATCATAAAGCAATTCTTGAAGGTAAACTTCCACTTACTATTGGTGGCGGAATTGGACAAAGTAGACTTTGCATGTTGCTTCTTGGCAGAGCTCATATAGGAGAGGTACAAGCAAGTTACTGGGACAGCGAAAGCCTATTAAAATGCCAAAAAGAAGATATAGAATTGTTATAATTGATTATGCCCCATTGAGTTCTTATTTAATAGAATTTTATACCCATATGCAAAAATCTCTATAAATAAAGATATTTAGACATTGAGAATTAAAATGCCTTACTATTTTTCTAAAGGTAGTAGGGATATTTAATTCTAAATGCTCTCAATAATGCACTTTTTCAAAAATCTTACTGATTTTTTTAAATATGACTAACGTCTTCTTTGACTATGACTATAGTATCAAAACAAGTTGTAAATTTGATTTCTTAATTGTTTAGTACTCATTTTAGACATAATGACTTTTAATTATAATTACAAATCTGTTTAATATATAAGAAAATCACATAGCCATGGGTTTTCATCAAAACTGTGTTTATTTGTTGAAAATATTAAAAATTTTGTTATAATAGAAACATGGGACTTGGACAAAATAAAAATATTAATCTAATTTTTTTATACCTTGCTTTTTATGGGTTTTCAGTAGGTGTTTGGTCAGATTTTGCGCAAATTTGGCTTAAAGAGCAGGATATAACCATATCAAACATAGGCATTATTATTGCAGGAGCAACTTTCACGGCTGGGATTATTGTTATATTTATGACAAAATATATAAAAAAAGTCAATGAATTATTTTTGCTGAAAAACATCTTTGTGTTTAAATTGTTGTTTTTGTCTTTAATGCTTGTCGGGAGTTTTCTTTCAATCAAATTATTATGTATTACTGCTTTTATTCTTGATTCTATTGCCAACAACTTAATTGTGTCTGCAACTTATCCAATTATTTCATATATCTTAAAAAGTGAGCGTTCTTATAGCACGCGTAAACTTGTGGAATATGCAGGAATTGACATTGGACTTTTGCTTGCAAGCTTGTTGATTGGAAGGCAAATAGGTTCATTTATTATAGACTATAACACTATGCTAATGTTGTCGCTAGTTTTCACCCTCTGCTCAACAATTTGCGTTTTAACCATAAAAAATGGCAAAATTTTCTTTACAGATAAAAAAAATATAATAAAAAACATCTTCAGAGACAAAATTCTATGCGTCTATTTTCTCTATTTTTTTATAAGTCAAATGGCTTATTTTGCTGGGCTTGGAATGCAGCTTTTAACAATAGCCACTTATACAGGGTTTTCTTCTTCCACAGCTGGACTATTTATTGTGATTGGTTGTATTTGTGGTGATTTTTTTGGTGTTCTCGCTCTCAAAAAGTTGACACCCAAAAATGATTATTTAACAATTATTATCAAATTTGGCATCAGATTTTTATTTTATCTTGCCATTGTAATTTTTCCAACCAAAGAGGTCTTGCTTATCGGGCTTTTTGCTTCGCTGTTTATTTCACGAGCTTACGAAAATAAAACAGACGGCATTTACATCAACAGATGCAACAAGGCCGAAGTGTTTACCTTTAGTAATCTACGCTATATCTTTGGATATATGGGTAAGGGTTTTGGAACGCTGATTGTTGGTTTTACTTTTGGGTTTGGATTAAGATATATTTTTGGTATTTGCTTATCGCTTATGGTTTTGCAAATTACTTCCGCTTTATGCCTTGTAAAAATGCGTAAAAACGAAGCAAAGTGGCTTTTATGTTAAAAAAAGTTGCTAAATTTGTTTTTTCTTATTTGGCATTAAATTTGCAGCTATTATTTTTGAGAGTTATAATTGGAGTAATTTTTAAAAAAACACTGAGATTGTCTATTTTAACACTACTCAAGAGTTTTTGAATGAGCATTCAGTGGAGAACGGAAGTTTGCATTGGTGCGAGGGTATAAAAAACTTGTCAAGGTAAGAGCAAAGAAAGACTGGAGCTTTTCAGCGAGCGGTAGGCGAGCGCTGAGCGGCTCCAGAGCAAACGGAAGTTTGCATTGTGCGATAGCACAAAAAAACTTGCCATAAGGCAAGTTTTACTGGAGCTTATGATGGGACTCGAACCCATGACCTCAGCCTTACCAATTTACCCAGCGCAAAAATTGGATTTTGCTCTGCCCATTAAAACCCTTTAAAAAACTAGCAAAAACGCTAGTGTTTTTTCTTTTGCTGTCAAAATGTCAATTTCCTGACGCTATATGACAACTATGTCAAATTTATCAAATGACACTATCCACCTAAGTTGTTTTTGAACTATCTAAAACTGATTAAATTTAATATGATGAAAAGATAGATTATAATTAGTTATTTAGTATAAAAAATCATTTATTTTTTAATTAATAATATTTTAGTGAAAGAATTTGATTTTATGTTATAATAAGATTGCTAAATAATTAATCAATTATGTCTTAAAAAATTAGGATGGGAGAGTTTATGGTTAAAAGATTATATAAAAAACAACAAAAAAACATTAGAAACATCGCTAATAACATTATAAATTTTTTTCACAAAGAGTTAAAGGGAAAGTATGTTTTTACTCAAAGAATTGTAGGATCGGGATCTCTTGGAACAATGTTGGTTGATGATAATGGGGATTATGATATTGATTATCAAATTTTACTAACTAATAGAAGTAAAATAGATTTGAGTAATGCAACACAAATAAAAAATGATTTTTTTAATTGTTTACAATCATATAAAGATAAAGAACATAAAAATGCAAAAATAGAAAATTCAACAACGTCAATAACTTATCGTTGCTTAGGCAATGGACAAAATTTTCATATTGATTTTGTGATAATTAAAACATTCCCCGAAAACGATTTGATTATAAGAAGAAATATAAAGAAAGAAACAAAAACGAAAAATGAATATACATGGAATGAGTTGCCAAAATACAATGAAGC
>CASDQU010000036.1 GCA_949282835.1 uncultured Bacillota bacterium
GCAAGTCACAATCCGCCCATGTATAATGGCATAAAAATTTTTGATAAAGATGGATATAAAATAAGCGAACAGCTTGAAAATGAAATTGAAAGAAAGCTTATGCTGCCTGTTTCACAAAATTATGACAAAATTGGCAAATATCTCTATCGCCCATCTTATTTAAAGTATTATACCGAAGATATTGTTAAAAACATCCAATTTATTGACGGGCTTAAAATAGTGGTCGATCTTGCAAACGGAGCTTGCTGCAAACTAGCTCACAATGCCTTTAATAGGATTAGCAAAGATGTTGTATTTGTCAATGACAAATTTAATGGACTAAAAATAAATGAAAAATGTGGCGCGCTCTACCCTCAAAATCTTGTCGCTATGGTGAAAAAATATCATGCTAATATCGGCTTTGCACTAGATGGTGACGCTGATAGAATTATTGCTTGTGATGAAGATGATAATATTATAGATGGAGATGAAATTCTATATATTCTTTCTAAATTTGAAAAAAATATTTCATCTATTGTAGGCACTTCGCTGTCTAATAAAGGCTTTGAACTTGCACTTGAAAAAAAGGGAATTAAACTTATAAGGGCTGATGTTGGCGACAAGTATGTTATAGAACTCATGCGCAAAAATAACTCGCCACTTGGAGGCGAACCTTCTGGGCATATCATTATCAAATCTCATAGCACAACTGGTGATGGGCTTTTAGTCGCTCTTAAACTTGCTCAAATTTGTAGTCTTAGCGGCGCAAAACTGTCTCAGTTAATTGATTACACCCCTTTCCCTCAAATAAATATCAATATAAATGTCATAGATAAATTTAGAATTCTTAATTCTGACAAACTCACAAGTGAAATTTTAAATATACAAAAACAATTTAAAAATAATGGAAGAGTACTTGTTAGAGCAAGTGGCACAGAAAATAAAATAAGGGTTATGTGTGAACATATAAATAAAGATGAGGCACTTGCCAGGGCTGAAAAACTTAAAAATTTAATTTTACAATTAAATTGCTAGCAAGGAGTTATATGGTTGTATATAGAATAGACACAAACGATAGATTAAGGCATCTTATACTCAAAGATTATGATTTTAATCTAAAAACACCAAAATGCTATAAAAAATCTTTTATGGCAAACTTTAAAAATAATATCTTTTATGCAAACAATACCTTTGGTGATAAAAGTAAAAATGCTATTCATTTTTATAAATTTGCTCTTGATGCGCTACATCTAAAAAGGCAGAACGCAGGACTTGATAAAGAGCTTAATTTTTGTGTCTATCTTGTAGATGACGACATCTTAGAAGCAGGATATGGCAATTATTTTTCTTATGGTATAAAAAGAGAGTATATAGCTAAAAAGAATAATATAAACGCGGACATGATTAAACAAATATTGATTTCAGAGCAAAAAATATACCATTTGATTTTTAAAGAGCTTGATAGTTATATAAACTATTATGCTACAGTTGGCAAAGCGATTGAAATGGCTTTAGATTATAAAGATATCAAGATTGATGACCGAATAAAAGTCAATGCTCTTCCACGCGAAAAAGGTCCACTCAAACATTGTGAACAATATTTGCATAATATTGCCAGCTCTTTATATAAACTTGGCAGCTTTAACGATGAAAAATATTCTCAATTTTTGGATGTTTTTAATGATATAATTGTAAATTACTATAAACAACTTGATTTCTTAGTATATGATGATGCCTCTGGTGCTTTCTATCTTTCTAAGCAAGATAATCCTGTAAAAAGATTGAGTGAAAAAATTGGAGATTTAACCTCTCAAGAGGCTGGAGCGGCCTTTGAAGAACTTGAAAATTACTATAAATTAGATGAAGATTGCAGCTTGTCTTTTAAAAAGTATCTTTCAAAATTGCAAGATGAAAATTTAATTGAATAATTATCCCCACATTTTATGTGGGGATAATTATTATAACCGCAATCAATTACAAAGGTAAATCTTTCTTATCAAATCTAAATACGCCTATTATAAATGTTACTATACCAATCGCGGCAAGAATTCCAAACTTCCAAAGATAGCTCAGCGTGCCGCCTAAGATTGACACTGTATCAAAGAAGGTTATAATTGACAGATAGTTGAAGAAATTCATGGCGCTTATTCTCATGGCTGAAGGCACAACTGCCGAACCAAAAAGCCCTAATATTGTACATACCAAAGAGAATATTGTAAGTCCGCCGCCGATTGACAATGAATATTTTGTTCTATTGAAAATCGCTGAACACATAAAGCAAAAGCCAGCTATCGCAAACATAGTTAGAAATGCTCCCGCATTGAAGAGCAATATTTCACCATAATTAATGGCAAAGTTATTGCCGCCTACCACCCAAACAGAAACTACACTTATAATAGTTAATAGAGCAAACATTGCAAAGAGTGAAAATAATAGATAAGCCATTTGTGTCACTGTAACCGTTCGTCTTTTAGTTGGTGTTGATAATACATATGCCATAGAACCAGAATCTACCTGACCTGCCAGC
>CASDQU010000037.1 GCA_949282835.1 uncultured Bacillota bacterium
CCGCTGGATCACCTCCTTTTAAAGAGAGAAAGTCGACTTAGGCTGTGGAAGCCTATGACAGAGTACAAGGATGAGAGAAACTCATCCCCTGGCTAACTTAAACGAAGTAAAGAACTATTTAATGAATAAAAGAAGCACGGATATCCGTGCTTTTTTTGTGCGTGGATTATCCACTTTCTATCGTTAACCTAAAATCAAGATTTCATATTCTATCTGTTCCACTATGCACTTTTTATCGTTAGTCTCAATCTAAATATATGCCTTGTTCGTTCCAGGTGGATTATCCACTTTTTCCACTCTCTATCGTAAGAGTAAATCTAAAATTTAGTTTTTGCTACTTTATGCGCAAACAATTAAATCGCAAAGTTATGCTTGATAAGGCAGCAGCTTTTATGATAAAATAAGGTGGATAAAATTAGGAGCACCAAGAAACATATGAATTGCAAAAGTAATAAAATATGCGATAAGATTTTTAAAAATTTGAAAGCCAATCATGAAAAGTTGATAAAATATGGATTTATTTTACAAAAGAATGGCTATTTTTATCAGCAAAATTTAAAAGACGGTGAATTTTGTTTGACTGTTCAAGTTAAAGACAACCTTGTCAAAACATCAGTTTATGAAAAAGACACGGGCGAAGAATATTTTTTGTTCCTTTTAGATGGTGTTGTTGGTGAATTTGTTACTGACTTTCGCAATATTTATGAAAAAGCCCTTCTTGACATTGCAAAAGCATGTTTTGATAAAGATATCTTTGTAACGCCTATGGCACAAAAAGCCATTTCTTATATAAAAAGAAAATATAATCATGAGCTTGAATATCTTTGGGAAAAATTTTCTAAAAATGCCATTTGCAGAAGAGATGATAATAAAAAATGGTATATTGTATTTATCAAACTGCCTAAAAATAAACTTGGAGACTTTTCTCAAGAAGAGGTAGAGATTGTTGATTTGCGAGCTAAAAATGAAAATGTTGAAAAAATGATAGATGGCAAAACTTTTTTCCCTGCCTATCATATGAATAAAAAATCATGGATTACTATATCTTTAAATGATTTAAAAGATGAAAGAGTATTATATCAATTAATAGATGAAAGCTTTATTTTGGCAGAAAAAAAGTAGCATTAATTTGCTACTTTTTTAACTTATCTTATTAAATAGTTTTTTACCATGTTTAAATAGTGTTATAGTTGTAACTACAAGCAATATTATATAAAAAGCAAATAAAATAGCAAAGTATTCGGCAAACGATAAAACTGCATTTATATCAAAGAAAAGAAGAAGATATGGCAGTAAATTAACGGCGCAGAAGACTATATTGCACATGAGGGTTGCGAATACGCTAAAGCCTTGCTTGACAGCAATCGCCTCATTGTCCCAAACAAGTTTTGGCCAGTTGAGATTAAAAAGCATTCCAATTACAGAGGAAATCAGTGTTAAAACTAGTGAAAATAACAACATTATAAATATTGCTTCTATGCTGCTATTTATTATGATAGAGAATGTGATAGTTGAGATTAGAATAAATGGTATATTTAAAATAAAGGAAAATAACAATTTTGCTCCTATAAATTGATAAAATTTAACAGGCAAGCTTTTAATTACAAACAAATTTCTCCCTTCCATTGAAATAGAGGATGCACTTGCTGGCATCATGCCAATGACAAGAGTAAAGGAGCAAAGGAAGATGGCATTTGCCAGTTCTAGAGGAAGTATATTATTTGCAATTTGACCTTTCAAAGTTATTCCTAAAACTATAGCAAGCGCTATTGATAAAAATGGTCCTATTAAGCAATTAAGAAAATAGATAGCACTATTAAAAAATGTTCTACTTTCCTTCTTTATTAAAGAAAAAACTACCGATTGTTGCTTAAATTTAATAGTTTTCGCCTTGCCTTTCGTTGTTGAGATTTTTGATGAGTTTATTTTGTTAAAATTAGTACTTACTATTATTACACTTATTAACGCGAATGCCAAGGTTATACCTAAGAAAATGAGAAATTGCAAAAAACTTCCGCTTACCATTGCATTGTATAAAAAATATACATGAGGAAGAATAATTTTAAGCCAGAGTGGTATGCCATCATTAAATAGCTGTCCTATTAATCCGTTGTTAGAAAGCACGACAAAACCTATTGTAAAGATAGTCACAATAACTGTCATAATATTATTTACAAGATGTTTATTTTTAAGTTTGCTTGTGATAAGGTTTAATAAATATGACAAAATAGAGCCAATTAACTGCATATAAGTGGGAATTAAAGGTAGCGCTATTATGCTATAAATTAGCGAAGATATATTAAATGGATTAAAAATAAAATAGATTACAAATGCTGGAAGTGCTATTGTAAAAGTATAGATAAAAGAAATCAAATAGGAATTTAAATATTTTGCACACACAATAGAGATGTTTTTGATGGGCATAGAAGATAGCATTTCATAATCGCTCGATTGATAATATTGACCTTGCATGGTATTGATATTCATAAGCAATATTAAAAAGGAAGAAAACACCAGCCCAATAACTATTACCATTGAAGGCGAGCCTGCAGCGACAAACTGCTCTCCAAATCCATAGTAGGCAAATCCCATTGCGGCAGCAACAAATAAAAATAAAAAAATTCCAAATATAGCACTATTAGCAGTTTTTTTCTTGTTTTTTCTAGGAAATAATTGTGCTAAAGTTTGTTTTAAATATATTTTTGTTAAATTAATCGTGTTTTTCATTTTCAAGCTCCAAAAATATATTTTCAAGACTGTCATCACTTGTTATTGCCGACATAGTATCGTGGGCAATCAGCTTACCATTTTTGATAATAGCTACATGGCTACAAATTTTTTCTGCGACATCTAGGACATGAGTAGAATAAAAAATGGTAACTCCGCCTTCAGAAAGCTCTTTCATAATTTGTTTAAATTCATGGCTACTTATAGGGTCAAGTCCGACAAAAGGTTCATCAAGCAGAAGTAGCCTTGGTTGATGAATTAGCGCGCTTACTAAAGCGAGCTTTTGTTTCATGCCATGGCTATAACTTGAAATAACTGTGCCAAGGTCGTTAAATATGCCAAGTCTTTTGGCATAAAATTCTATTTGGTTTTTTCTGAAATTTTCATCAATATCAAAGATATCACAAATGAAATTTAAATAATCTATTCCCTTTAAGTGTTCATATAATAGAGGATTATCTGGTACATATGCCAGCCGTTTTTTCGCAAGAATAGGATGTTTTACGATATCAATTTTATCTATTAAAATTTCTCCATCATCGAAATCGATAATGCCAGCTACCGCTTTAAGTGTAGTCGTTTTTCCTGCTCCATTATGACCGATGAAAGCACAAATTTGCCCATCTTCGATTGTTAGCGAAAGATTATCGACAGCCACTTGGTCGCCATATTTTTTGGTTAAATTTTTTATTTCTAACATATATCAATCCTTCTAAAATTTGTCAGCATGCGACAAGAGCCGCAAATTAAGTGAAGATAATAGTTTATGATGAGGTCAGCATTTTAAATTTATCAAAAGTTTACAAATAAAATTTATTCATCATATTTTAAATTATATCACAGCTGCCTTTATTATGTCAAAATAAAATAATATTAAAAGAATGATTTTTGTCGAATGGCACGAGGCGATATCGCTTTACACAAGCGGCTGTTTGGTATATAAT